>DATGXU010000497.1:0-8640 GCA_035298685.1 Magnetospirillum sp.
GCTGGGGGTGACGGTGCCGATCTACCAGAACGGTGCCGAATACTCGCGGGTCCGCGCCCAGAAGGAAGTGGCCGCCCAGCGGCGGCTGGAAACCGACCAGGCGCGGGTGGACGCCGTGCAATCGGCCGGCAAGGCGTGGAACTACCTTGATCGCGCCCGCCGCACCGAAGCCTTCTACCTGCAGCAGGTCGCCCACAACATCGAGGCGGTCGACGGCGTGCAGGAGGAAGAGCAGATTGGTTCCCGCACGGTGATCGAAGTGCTGAACGCCAAGCAGGAGCTGGTGACCGCCCGGGTCAACCTGATCCAGGCGCGCCACGATCTTTGGCTGGCGTCGTTCCAGTTGCGCTCGGTCATGGGAAATCTGACCGCCGAGGCATTGGCGCTGCCGGTCGCCGTTTACGATCCGGCGGCCCATTACGAGGATGTTCGGGGCAAGATGTTCGGTACCGGCGACACGCCGCTGGAGTGACGGCGGTGCTGTAAGTCGGGGCGGGCACTTTGCCTGTCGGTCGGGAGCAGGGGGCATTATGCGAAAGAAATGGATCGTCGTCGCTGCGGTGGCCGTCCTTGCCGGGGGCGCCTATGTGGCGTTGCGTCCCCATTCGGGGGCCAAGCCGGCGGCCAACCCGGCGGCGGCCCAGGTGGTTGTACGCAAGGCCAGCGTGGCCACCGCTCCGGTCAAGCTGGGCCCCATCCGCACCGTGCTGACCACCCATGGCATCATCGAGCCGCTGCTTGAAGTGGACGTGGCCGCCCAGGCTCCCGGCAAGGTCATGCAGGTGCTGTTCAAGGAAGGCGAGACGGTCAAGGTGGGCCAGCCGCTGATCCGCCTGGACGAACGCGCGATCCGGGCGCAGTTGGACGCCGCCCGCGCCACCAGCGATCGCGACCGCACCGCCCTCGAGCGGTCGATGCGCCTGGCCCAGCGCGGCATCAAGTCGTCGGCGGCGGTGGACGATTCGCGCACCACCCTGGCCACCTCGCAGGCCAACGAACGTTCGCGCACGGTCGATCTCAGCCTGATGACCATCACCGCGCCGTTCGCGGGCACCGTCGGCCCCGCCAAGGTCGAAATGGGCAGCTTCGTCACCGCCGGCCAAAAGGTGGTGCATCTGGTGGACCGCTCGCGCCTGCGCGTCAGCTTCCGGGTGGCGGAAAAGCTGTTGCCGCAGCTGCGGGTGGGCCTGCCCATCGAGGCCTCGGCCGAATCGCTGGGGGACACCGTGCTGAAGGGGGCGGTGACCCTGTTGGACCCCACCGTCGAACCCGACAGCCGCAGCGTGCTGCTGCGCGCCGAATTCGAGCCGGTGAAGGGCGACGTCACCCCCGGCCTGTTCGTGCGCGTGGGCGTGATCCTGCGCGAGCGGCCCCAGGTCATGCTGATTCCCCGCCAGGCGCTGATGGCGTCGCTGTCGGGCAATTACGTCTATCGGGTCGAGGACGGCAAGGCCAAGCGGGTCAAGGTCACCATCGGCGAGCGCGAGGGCGACTGGCTGGAGGTCACCGACGGGCTTGCCCCCGCCGATCAGGTGGTCGCCGTCGGTCAATTCAAGCTGGAAGACGGCATGGCGGTGGAAACCACTCCGTTCAGCCCCAAGCAATAGGCCACGGCGATGCTGATCTCGGACTTTTGCATCCGCCACCCGGTCTTCGCCATCGTCATCAACCTGATCCTGGCCTTGCTGGGGCTGTACGCCTTCGACAAGCTCAGCATCCGGCAGATGCCCAAGATGGAGGCGCCGGTGGTGGTGATCACCACCGCTTATGCGGGCGCGTCCCCCGATCAGGTCGAGCGTCAGGTCACCACCCCCATCGAAGCGGCGGTGGCGGCCATTTCCGGCATCGACGAGGTCACGTCGAAAAGCCGCAGCGGCGTCAGCACCGTGCAGGTGCGGTTCCGCCTGGGCCTGGACGGCGTGGCGCTGGCCAACGACATCCGCAACAAGCTGTCGGCCATCCGCAACCAGCTGCCCCAGGCGACCGAGGCGCCCACGGTCAATCAGGTCAGCATGGACGCCATCCCCATCATGTACCTGACGCTGTCCAGCGAAACGCGCGATCCGCTGGAGATCAGCGCGCTGGCCAAGCAGGAGGTGGCGCCGCGCATCTCGGTGATCGACGGCGTCGCCCAGGCGTCGCTGATCGGCGAACGCCGCTATTCCATCCGCCTGCAGCTGGACCCGGTGCGTCTGGGCGCCTATGGCATCACCATCGACGAGGTGGCCGGCGCGCTGAAGGCCCAGAACGTCGACATGCCGGGCGGCGAGATCCGTTCGCTCACCGACCGCCAAAGCGTGCTGCTGTCCACCTCGATGGCCTCGGCCGAGCAGTTCAACAACCTGATCATCGGCAACAAGGGCGGCTATCTGGTGCGCCTGGGCGACATCGGCAAGGCGGTGGTCGGCGCGGAATCCAGCGACACCGCCATGCGCTACAACGGCCGCGACGTGGTGGCCATCAGCGTGCTGCCGCAAAGCACCGCCAACCCGCTGGACATTTCCAAGGAAGTCCGCGCCCGCCTGCCCCACATCATGGCCGGCCTGCCCTCGGACCTGAAGGTCGAGGTCGCCTTCGACTCCACCGTCTTCATCAAGGCGTCGGTGGACGAGGTGTTCGAGACCATCGTCATCGCCGTGGTCCTGGTGCTGATGGTGCTGTTCGTCTTCCTGGGCTCGCCGCGTTCGGCGGCCATCGCCATCGTCACCATTCCGCTGTCGCTGCTGGGAACCCTGGCGCTGATGTGGGTGATGGGATTCAGCATCAACACCTTCACCCTGCTGGCGGTGGTGCTGGCCATCGGCCTGGTGGTGGACGACGCCATCGTCGAGATCGAGAACGTCCAGCGCCACGTGGACGCCGGGCTGGATGCCATCGCCGCGTCCTTCGTCGGCAGCCGCGAGATCGGCTTCGCCGTCATCGCCACCACCCTGACCCTGGCGGCGGTGTTCGCCCCCATCGGGCTGGTCGAGGGCCAGATCGGCATGCTGTTCCGCGAATTCGCCCTGACCCTGGCGGGTTCGGTGATCATCTCGGGCTACATCGCGCGCACCCTGTCGCCCATGATGTGCTCGCGCATGATCCGGCCGCGGTCGGGCCGCGGCCTCGCCGCCGCCATCGAACACCGTCTGGACGCGCTGGGCCACCGCTTCGGCCGGCTGCTGGAAAAAGTGCTGGCGCGGCGCTGGCTGGTGACCATCGGGGTGGCGGTCAGCTTCGCCGTGGCCATCGTCGCCACCGGCCGGCTGGGCTTCCAGTTCGCCCCCAACGAAGACCAGGGCTATGTGCTGATCAACATGGAGGCCCAAACCACCGCCACCCTGGCCTATCTCGAGGAGCACGCCAAGGAGGTCGAGGCCGTTCTGTCCGAGGTTCCCGAGGGGCGCGGCGCGCTGGTCATGCTGGGCACGCCCAAGACCAACGTGGCGGTGGCCTATCTGATGCTGAAGCCGTGGAACCAGCGCAGCCGCACCGCCCAGCAGATCGGCCAGGAATTGGCCGGCAAGCTGGTGGCGGTGCCCGGGCTGCGGGTTTCGGTGCTCGACACCAATCCGCTGGGCGGGGCCAATTCCCACCCCATCGAGGCCACCATCCGCACCACCGCCGATTACGCCCAGCTGGCCGGCGCCATGAGCGCCCTGCTGGAAAAGGCGCGCAACTCGCCGGCCCTGCTGGACCCAAGCTCCAGCCTGGTGCTGGACAAGCCGCAATTGCTGGTGACCATCGACCGCGATCTGGCCGCCGACCAGGGCGTCACCGTCGCCTCGCTGGGCAATGCGCTGCTGACGGTGCTGGGGGGCAGTGCCGCCTCCAGCTTCAACAGCGGCGGCGAGCTGTACAAGGTGATCCTGGAACTGTCCAAGGAATGGCAGGGCCAGGCCGACGCCATCTACAACATCCGGGTCAGAACCGCTGCCGGCGAGATGCGCTCGCTGCGCACCTTCGTCGACGTGGTCGACACGGTCGGCCCCGACATGCTGGAACATGCCGATGGCCGGCGCGCCGCCACCTTCACCGCCGGCATCGCACCCGGCCACACCGCGCGCGAGGCCCTGATGGCCCTGCAATCCGCCGCCGCCGAAACCCTGCCGCCGGGCATCCAGCTGGCCTTGGGCGGCGATTCCGGCAAGGCGGCCAAGTCCAGTTCGTCGGCGGCGCTGGTGATCCTGCTGGGGCTGGTGTTCATCTATTTCATGCTCAGCGCCCAGTTCGAAAGCTTCCGCGACCCGGTCATCATCCTGGGCGTGGTGCCGCTGGCCATTTGCGGCGCGCTGGTGACCCTGGCGGTCACCGGCGGCACGCTCAACATCTACAGCATGATCGGCTTCGTCACCCTGGTGGGCCTGATCGCCAAGCATGGCATTCTGATCACCGAATTCGCCAACCAGCTTCGCGATCAGGGGTTGAGCCGCGAAAAGGCGGTGGTCCAGGCGGCCGCCATGCGCCTGCGTCCGATCCTGATGACCACGCTGGCGGCGGTGCTCAGCGCCATCCCCCTGGCCGAGGCCAGCGGCGCCGGCGCCGTCAGCCGCAGCCAGCTGGGCTGGGTGCTGATCGGCGGGCTGGTCTATGGCACTCTGGTTTCGCTGTTCGTGGTGCCGGTCAGCTATAGCCTGCTGTCGCCGCGCGTGCGCAAGCCGCTGGTGGAGGCGCCGGCCGATCTCGCCGCCTAGGCGAATGGCATAACACCACTTGTATGCCATGCGTTTGTATAAGGCGATCTTTACAACCATAATGCGCGAGTCGTACACTCCTCAGTGGTCGGAATTTTCCGAAGCGATTCCCCATGATTGCATGCAGCCAGGCCGCATGCCGCTACGATTGGGTGCTTCGAGGACGAGGAGAGAACCATGTCTACCATCATCGGCACATTGGTTGGCGAGACGCTGATCGGCGCGACCGGCGGCGACACCATCATCGCCATTGGTGGCGACGATTGGGTGGACGGGGGCGAGGGTGCCGACACCATGATCGGCGGCGACGGCAACGACACCTATGTGGTCGAGTCCGACGGCGACCAGGTGGTCGAGGATGCCGGCGCCAGCGCCGGCACCGACGACACCATTCTCACCTCCTTGTCCGCCTTCGACCTCGGCCAGTCCGGCCGCAATGTCGAGAATCTGACCTACACCGGGCATTTCTCGTTCGTCGGCGTCGGCAACGACGCCAACAACGTGATCACCGGCGGCGACGGCAACGACACCCTGTCCGGCGGCTTGGGGGTCAACATCCTGCGGGGCGGGTACAGCAACGATCTTTATCTGGTCGGCGCGCTCGACACCATCGAGGATGCCGAAGGCGTCGATACCGTCCACACCTGGCTCGGCGCCTATACCCTGGCCGACGGGCTGGAGAACCTGGGCTACATCGGTTCGGCCGGCTTCACCGGAACCGGCAACGCCGCCGACAACACCATCATCGGCGGCGACGGCGACGACGTGCTGAACGGCGGCGATGGCAACGACCTGCTGGACGGCGGCGCCGGTGCCGACACCTTGGACGGCGGCGCGGGGAACGACGTCTATGTGGTCGACGCGGGCGACACCGTGGTCGAGCAATCGGACGGCGGCACCGACACCGTGCGCACGGCTTTGTCGGCCTATACGCTGGGCCTTGATGTCGAGGTGCTTGAAAACACCGCCGCCGCCGATTTCGTCGGCACCGGCAACGCGCAGGCCAATGTCCTGCGCGGCAATATCGGCCGCGACACGCTGATCGGTCTGGACGGAGACGACACCCTTGACGGCGGCGACGGCGCCGACTTGCTGATCGGCGGGTCCGGCGACGACGTCTATGTGCTGGCCGACGCGGACGGCACCATCGACGCCATTTCGGAAGATGCCGGCGGCGGGCGCGACACCATCGTCACCGACTTTGATCAACTGTCTCTCGACACCGCCCAGTTGCAGAACGTTGAAGTGCTGGAATACGCCGGAAACAGCGATTTTGTCGCCACCGGCAACGCCTTGGACAACGTGCTGCGCGGCGGTGCCGGCTACGATACCCTGGATGGCGGCGTGGGCCGCGATACCCTGGACGGCGGGTTGGGCAACGACGTCTATGTCGTCGATGGTCTTGACGACGTGATCGTCGAAGCCGCCGATGGTGACATCGACACCGTGCGAACGGCGCTGACCAGCTACACCCTTGCCGCCAACCTGGAAAACCTCACCTACCTCTTCGATCCGGCCTCGGCTGCCGCCGCGTTCGTCGGCACCGGCAACGGCTCCGTCAACATCCTGCGCGGCGGCAATGGCGCCGACACGTTGAACGGCGCCGGCGGTGCCGACACGCTGATCGGCGGCCAGGGCGACGACGTCTATCGCGACGACGATGCCGAGATTGACCGGATCATCGATGTCGGCGGCACCGACACCGTGCTGACCACGGCCGGTGCCTACAGCTTGTCCGAAGATAGTGGTGTCGAGAACCTGCAATTCGATGGCACCGGCGCCTTCGTGGGCACCGGCAACAGCGCCGACAACACCATTATCGGCGGCAGCGGCGCCGACACCTTGGACGGCGGCTTCGGCAACGACACCCTTGTGGGCGGCGCCGGCGGCGACGTCTACATCCTGCGCACCGGCTTGGAAACCATCGTCGAAGAGGCGTTGTCGACGGACATCGATACCGTCAAGACCGCTCTTGGCAGCCTGATCATGACATGGGCCGACGTGGAGGCGATGACCTATGTGGGCACCGGCGCCTTCGTGGGCACCGGCAACAGCGCCGACAACACCATCACCGGCGCGGGTGGGAATGACACCCTGTTTGGTCTGGATGGCAACGATCGGCTGTTTGGTGGCGCCAGCGGCGATACCTTGGACGGCGGCGCCGGCTTCGACACCATGGTGGGGGGCTTGGGCAGCGACACCTATGTGGTCGATGTGGTCGATGGTGTCCTTCATGATGTCGTGATCGAGGATGCCGGCGACGACACCAGCATAGACCAGGTCCAGATCTGGGAGGTCGGCGCCACCTATACATTGGCCGACAATGTCGAGCGGCTTGTCTACAAGGCCGGGTCGGGCGATTTCAACGCGACCGGCAACGCCTTGGCCAACATCATCACCGGCGGCGCCGGCAACGACACCCTGGCGGGTGCCGATGGCCTCGACAGCCTGTTCGGGGGTGATGGCAACGACCGTCTGATCGGCGATGGTGCCGACTGGCTGCAGGGCGGTTCCGGCGACGACACCTATGTGATCACCGTCCGCGGTGACCAGGTTGCGGAAGTCGCGGGCGGCGGCATCGATACCATCTCCACCACGCTGACCTCCTACACCCTGGTCTACAACGTCATCGAGGACCTGACCTACACCGGCTTTGACGCCTTCATCGGTACCGGCAATTCGGCCGACAACGTGATCACCGGCGGCGGCGGCAACGACACGCTGGTTGGCGGCAAGGGCAATGACACCCTGATCGGCGGTTCCGGCGACGACGTCTATCGCCTGGATGTCGTGGAAGCCGAGAACGACACCATCATCGAGGCCGCGTCGGCGACCGAACGCGACACCGTGCGGACCCAGCTTGGCGCCCTGATCATGACTTGGGTCAACGTCGAGGCGATGACCTATGACGGGGCCGGCAACTTTGTCGGCACCGGCAATGCGGCCGACAACACCATCACCGCCGCGCGCGGCGCCGACACGCTGTCGGGCCTGGACGGCGCCGATCATCTGGACGGCGGTGCCGGCGACGACCTTCTTTTGGGCGGTGACGGCAACGACACCCTGTATGGTGGCACCGATGACGACCGTCTGGACGGTGGCCTCGGCTTCGACAGGATGGAGGGCGGTGCCGGCGACGACACCTATGTGGTGGACGACGTGAATCTTGACTTCGTGGGCGGCGAGACCGACGGCACCGACACGGTCGAGATCCTGCATGTCGGGGCCAGCTATACGCTGTTGGCTGGTTTCGAGAACCTTACCTACACGGCGACGTCGGGCAATTTCATCGGCACCGGCAATTCGGCCGACAACACCATCACCGGCGGCGACGGCGCCGACAAGCTGACGGGCGGCGATGGTGCCGACACCTTGCGGGGCGGCGGTGGCGACGACCACCTGATCGGTGATGGTGCCGATTGGCTCGAGGGTGGTGCCGGCGATGACACCTATGTGATCACCACCAGGGGGGATTGGCTGGCGGAATTCGAGAATGGTGGTCACGACACCATCGAAACCACGCTGACCAGCTTCACCCTGAATAACATTTACCTCGAGAACCTGACCTATACCGGCGCGGCGGACTTCGTCGGCACCGGTAACGCCATGAACAACTCCATAACCGGCGGTGCCGGCGACGACACCTTGTTCGGCCGCGGCGGCGCCGATCATCTGGACGGCGGTGCCGGTCGGGATCGGGTGTCCTATGAGAATGATCTCTACAAGATCGTCGTCAACCTTACGACCGGCTCGACCAATGGCACCCAGGGGGACAGCGAGGCCTATGCTGACGTCCTTGTAGACATCGAGGATGTCATTGGCGGCAGTGCGGTTGACGTCATTACCGGCAATGACGCGGATAATTTCCTTGATGGCGGGGCCGGCAACAACACTCTGAATGGCGGTGAAGGCAACGACACCCTTGTGGCCGGTTCGGGCAATGACACCTTGATCGGTGGGGGGGGCG
>DATGXU010000498.1:0-6275 GCA_035298685.1 Magnetospirillum sp.
GGTGCTCGGAAGCCTCGCCCTGATAGGCGAAACCGTCGGTCAGGCAGCGCACCAGATGGGGCAGCGGATCGGGACCGTAATCGCGGTAATAGCCGCCCGTTTCGTTGGTGAGCAGGCGATGCAGGGCGTGGTGGATGTCGTCGTTCCACTGGGCGCTGTAGTGGCGGGGCGCCCCGTTTTCGTCGCGGTCCAGCAGATGGGCGGCGTTGTCGTCGTTTTCCAGCACCAGATGGATGGGCCGGTCGCCGCACAGCGCCCGCGCCCGCTCGGCCAGTTCCTCCAGCAGCGGTTTGGCGCTGTCGTCCTTGATGGCATGCACCGCATCCAGGCGCAGGCCGTCCAGATGGTACTCGCTCAGCCAATACAGCGCGTTGTCGATGACGAATTCGCGCACCGGCCCGGCATCGGCGCCGTCGTAATTGATCGCCTGTCCCCAGGGGGTATGGTGGCGATTGGAAAAGAAGCGTTTGGCCGTGGCGTGCAGGTAATTCCCCTCGGGGCCGAAGTGGTTGTAGACCACGTCCAGCATCACCATCAGGCCACGGGCATGGGCGGCGTCGACAAAGGCCTTCAGGTCCTCGGGCCGCCCATAGCTGGCCTCGGAGGCGAAGGGCAGCACGCCGTCATAGCCCCAGCCGCGGGCGCCGGGAAATTCCGCCAGCGGCATCAGCTCGACAACGGTGATGCCCAGTTCGGCCAGGTAATCCAGCTTGGCGCGCGCGGCGGCGAAGGTGCCTTCCTCGGTGAAGGTGCCGACGTGCAGTTCATAGATCACCGCCTCTTCCCACGGGCGGCCCCGCCAACCGTCGTCGGCCCAGTCAAAGGCGCCCGGATCGACCACCTCGGACAGCGCGTGCACGTCGTCGGGCTGATGGCGCGAGGCCGGATCGGGTACGGTCAGCTCGCCCACACGGAAACCATAGCGCGCCCCCGCTCCCACGCCGGGCACCACCAATTCGGCCCAACCGTCGGCGTTCTTGGGCATGAACAGATCGCCACGGTCGGTCAGATGCAAAGCCACCGGCCCGCAATCCGGCGCCCACAGCCGAAAGCGGGTCGCACCGCCTTCGATGGTGGCGCCGAACGGCATGGGGTGGCTGCGGCGCATCTACTGGCTCCGGGTTCCGTTGCGGCGGCGAAGCACGGCGACCGAATGGGGCTTCAACGGGAAACGGGTGCCCGCCCCGCACAGCTCGCCGGCGAGCACCGGCTCGGGCCGGGCGGTGTCGATCAGCACTTCCCAGCTGTTACCCAACTGCGCCGGCGGCAGGGTGTAGAAGATGATTTCCGTATAGGCGTTGAACAGCACCATGAAGGTGTCGTCCGTCTCTTCCCGGCCGGTGCGCGAATCCACCACGCACGACTCGCCGCCCAGGATGAACCCCAGCGAACGGGCGTATGGCAGCGTCCAGTCGGAATTCGTCATCTCGCGGCCTTCGGGCGTCACCCAGGTGATATCCTTGAGCGTGCTGCCCGGCACCCGGCGTCCGTCGAAGAAACGGGGCCGGCGGAAGACCGGATGGTCGCGGCGAAGCCGGATCAGCGCACGCACGAATTCCAACGTGTCGGTGTCGATGTTGTTCCAGTCGATCCAGCCGACGTCGTTGTCCTGGCAATAGGCGTTGTTGTTGCCGCCCTGGCTGCGGGCGAATTCGTCGCCGGCCAGCAGCATGGGCACGCCCTGGCTGAGGAACAGGGTGGCCAGCAGGTTGCGCATCTGCTGGCGCCGCAGGCCGTGGATGCGCTTGTCCTTGGTGGCACCCTCGTGGCCGCAATTCCACGAGTAATTGGCGTCGGTGCCGTCGCGGTTGCCTTCGCCGTTGGCTTCGTTGTGCTTGCCGTTATAGCTGACCAGATCGGCCAGGGTGAAACCGTCGTGACAGGTGACGAAGTTCATGCTGGCCCACGGCCGGCGGCCGCCCCAGCCGAACATGTCGCTGGAGCCGGTCAGGCGCGAGGCGACGTCGCCGATCAGGCCGCCGTCGCCGCGCCAGAACCGGCGCACGGTGTCGCGGTAATGGCCGTTCCATTCCGACCAGCCCGGCGGGAAACCGCCCAGGCGATA
This sequence comes from Magnetospirillum sp., assembly GCA_035298685.1. Lineage (GTDB taxonomy): Bacteria > Pseudomonadota > Alphaproteobacteria > Rhodospirillales > Magnetospirillaceae > Magnetospirillum. The sequence goes on from DATGXU010000498.1 coordinate 2,066, forward strand.
GCCGTCGCCGCCGATGTCCCACGGTTCGGCGATCAGCTTGACCCGCGACAGCACCGGGTCCTGGCGCACCGCGTCAAGGAAGCCGGAGCCGCCGTCGAAGCCCGATTTCTCACGCGCCAGGCTGGCCGCCAGATCGAAGCGGAAGCCGTCCACGTGCATGTCCTCGACCCAGAAGCGCAGGGAATCGGTGACCATCTGCAGCACGCGCGGATGGCTGAGCTTCAGGGTGTTGCCGCAGCCGGAATAGTTCTCGTACCAACGCTCGGACCCCGGCACCAGACGGTAATAGCTGGCGTTGTCGATGCCCTTGAACGACAGCGTCGGCCCCAGCTGGTTGCCCTCGGCGGTGTGGTTGTAGACCACGTCCAGAATGACCTCGATGCCCGCCTCGTGCAGGCGCTGCACCATGGTCTTGAAGTCGCCGTGGGGATTGGCGCCGTAATAGCGGCTGTCGGGGGCGAAATAGGCGATGGGGTTGTAGCCCCAGTAATTGCGCAGGCCCTTTTCGGTCAGGTGGCGTTCGTCCACATAGGCCTGCACCGGCAGCAGCTCGACGCTGGTGATGCCCAGCTTGACCAGATGGTCGATCACCGCCGGCTGCCCCAGCCCCAGGAAGGTGCCGCGGAACTGCGGCGGCACCTCGGGATGGCGCATGGTGAAGCCGCGCACATGGGTTTCGTAGACGATGGTGTCGGACCACGGCACGTTGGGCCGCCGGTCGTCGCCCCAGGTGAAGGCGGTGTCCACCACCCGGCACTTGGCCTGGAAGCGCGCGTTGTCGCGCTTGTCCATGACCAGATCCTGCTTGGGCGAGCCCAGCTTGAAGCCGAAATGGGTGTCGGACCACAGGATGGTGCCCGACAGCGCCTTGGCATAGGGATCGATCAGCAGCTTGTGCGGGTTGAAGCGATGGCCGTGCAGGGGGTCGTAGGGCCCGTGCACGCGGTAGCCATACAGCAATCCCGGACGGGCGTCGGGCAGATAGCCGTGCCACACCTCGTCGGTGTATTCGGGCAGGGCGATCCGCTCGACCTCGCGCCCGCGCTGGTCGAACAGGCACAGCTCGACCTTTTCCGCATGGGCGGAGAACAGGGCGAAGTTGACGCCATGCCCATCCCAGGTGGCGCCGAGGGGATAGGGCGAGCCGGGCCAGATGCGGCGGCGGGAAGTCATGCGAGGCAAGTCCGGTTGAATGACGGTGGGTAGAGAATATCGCCGCCGGAAACGCCGGGCGACTGGCGCGAGAGCGGCCGGTTCAACGACCACTCTCCCGCGTCACCCACCCGCGCCCCCGACGGCGCGGGGTCAACGTTCCCGCTTGAAGACCACGGTGGCCAAGGGCGGCAGGGTGACGTTCAGCGAATAGGGGTGCCCGTGCCAGGGCAGCTCTTCCGCCTGGCGGCCGCCTTCGTTGTGGACGTTGCCGCCACCGTACCATTCGGAATCGGTGTTCAGGACCTCGTGGTAGTAGCCCGGATGGGGCACGCCGATGCGATAGCCTTCGCGCACGACCGGGGTGAAATTGCAGGCGACCACGGCGATGTCGTCCTGTTGCTTGGCCTTGCGCAGGTAGGTCAGCACCGAATTGTCGCGGTCGTTGCAGTCGATCCAGGCAAAGCCACTGGGATCGACGTCGAGTTCGTGCAGCGCCGGCTCGACGCGGTACAGGCGGTTCAGGTCGCGGATCAGGCCATGCACGCCCTTGTGCATGGGATCGTCCAACAGATGCCAGTCCAGCGAACCATCGTAGTTCCATTCCCGCTCCTGGGCGAATTCGCTGCCCATGAACAGCAGCTTCTTGCCCGGATGGGTCCACATGAAGGCGTAATAGGCGCGCAGATTGGCGAAACGCTGCCAGCGATCGCCGGTCATGCGGCCGAAGATCGAGCCCTTGCCGTGCACCACCTCGTCATGGGACAGCGGCAGCACGAAGTTTTCGTGGAAGGCGTACAGCAGGCCGAAGGTCAGGTCGTCGTGATGGTAGCGGCGGTGGATGGGCTCTTTGGTGAAATAGCGCAGCGTGTCGTGCATCCACCCCATGTTCCATTTGTAGCCAAAGCCCAGGCCACCCAGATAGACCGGCCGCGACACCATGGGCCACGCGGTGGATTCCTCGGCGATGGTGGTCGCGCCCGGATGCTCGCCGAACACCACTTCGTTCATGCGACGCAGGAAGTCGATGGCTTCCAGGTTTTCGCGCCCGCCGAACTTGTTGGGAATCCACTCGCCCTCGTTGCGCGAGTAATCCAGGTACAGCATGGAGGCCACCGCATCCACGCGCAGGCCGTCGATGTGATACTGCTCCATCCAGTACAGCGCGTTCGAGACCAGGAAGTTCTGCACCTCGCGGCGGCCGTAATTGTAGATCAGGGTGTTCCAATCCTTGTGGAAACCCAGGCGCGGATCTTCGTGCTCGTACAGATGGGTGCCGTCGAACTGGGCCAGACCGTGCGTGTCGCTGGGGAAGTGCCCGGCCACCCAGTCGATGATCACGCCGATGCCGTTCTGGTGCAGGCGCTCGACGAAGGCGCGGAATTCCTCGGGGTTGCCGAAGCGCGAGGTGGGCGCGAACAGGCCCACCGGCTGATAGCCCCACGACCCCGAGAACGGATGTTCGTTGACCGGCAGCAGCTCCACATGGGTGAAGCCCAGATCGCGCACGTAATCGGAAAGCTGGTCGGCCAGTTCCAGATATGTCAGCGAGCGGTTGTCCTCTTCCGGCACGCGGCGCCACGACGCCAGATGCACTTCGTAGATGGACACCGGGGCATGGCGGTCGTTGCGGCCTTGCTGACGGGCCATCCAGTCGCCGTCCTGCCAGTCGCGATCGGCCAGATCCCACACCACCGAGGCGGTGCGCGGCGGCACCTCGGCGTAATGGCCGTAGGGATCGGCCTTCAGCGGCAGCAGATTGCCGTTCGGCCCCACCAGTTCGTACTTGTACAGCGTGCCGTTGGCGAGGCCGGGGATGAAGACTTCCCACACGCCGGCCTCGACGCGCAGGCGCATGGGGTGGCGGCGGCCGTCCCAGTGATTGAAGTCGCCCACCACCGAGACGCGGCGGGCATTGGGGGCCCATACGGCAAAATTCACGCCCTCGACGCCGTCGATGGTGACGCAGTGGGCGCCCAGTTTCTCGAAGGTGCGCAGATGGGTGCCTTCCACCAGCAGGTGGATGTCCAGTTCGCCCAGCACCGGCGGGAAACGATAGGGGTCCTCGACGGTTTCCAGCCGGCCGTCACCCAGTTCCAGCCGCAGGCGATACGCCGCCGCCAGGGCGTCGTCCACCTTGGCGGCGAACAGCCCGTCGGGGTGCACGGGCGCCAGCTCGACGTCGCCGGCAGGCCCGAAGGCCCAGACGCGGCGCGCATGGGGCTGAAAGCTGCGAATGACCGCGCCAGCCGCCCCGCGATGCGGCCCAAGCACTGCAAAGGGATCGCCATGGCTGCCCGCGGCAATGGCGTCGGCATCGGACTGGGCGACCAGTGAAGTATTGCTCTTGGGCATGGAATGCTGTCCCTTCCTTCTCCGCCCGGATTTCCCCGACGGTCAGCAAAGCATTACCTGCTTCGCGCAAAAGTCAAATCACGCTTCGTCAACGGTCATCAGCGCGATCAGTCCGCGAAGGGGTATTGCCAACCACGCCGGACGGTGCGCCACCTCGTAGGCGACTTCGTAGCAGGCTTTTTCCATTACGAACAGCCCCAGCAACCTGTGCGTGTCGCCCGCCACTAGGCCCAGGGGGTCGCCCTCGGCCGCCGCCCCCGCCATGTAGGCGTCCAGAAAGGCCGCCGACACCCGGCGGTACCATTCCTGCACCACCCCCTCGAGCTGCTGGGGCAGATCGGGCCGGGCGGCGGCCATGCGCGCCAATGCCGTATGGGCGGCGTAGTCCAGCGACCGCAGGATGCCGGCGACGTCGCGCAACGGGCTGTCCTTGGCCCGGCGGGCCGACAGAACCCGCACCGGCTCGCCCTCGAAATCGATCACGTGCACGTCGTTCACCGCCACCAGCAACTGGCCCAGGTGGAAGTCACCGTGGATGCGGATGCGGCGGCCGAACGGCACCACCGGGATGCGCGCGGCCAGGGCGGCCTGCAATTGCTCGCCATGGGCGACCAGCCAGCGGGCCTCGGGCAGGTCGGACCCGCGCAAGGCCGCCACCGCCTGCCGCGCCTGATCCTGGGCACGGTCGCGCCACAGGGCAAGG
>DATGXU010000499.1:0-13805 GCA_035298685.1 Magnetospirillum sp.
GTGCCCTCGAACGCGTGGACATCCGGCGCCCGCCCACCTTTCTGCCGCCCGATCTGTCGCGGCCGGCGCCCGAACTGTCCGAGGGCCAGCAAGCCGCCGCCGACGCCTTGGTGGCGGCGCTGGACGGCGGCTTTTCGGTGCAGGTCATCGACGGCGTCACCGGCTCGGGCAAGACCGAGGTCTATTTCGAGGCGGTGGCCGCCGCCCTGGCGCGCGGCCGCCAAGTGCTGGTGCTGCTGCCGGAAATCGCCCTGTCCGCCCAGTGGCTGAAGCGGTTCACCCACCGCTTCGGCGTGCCGCCGGCCGAATGGCATTCGGAACTGTCCGACGCCAAGCGGCGCGAAACCTGGCGGGCGGTGGCCTCGGGCGAGGCGCGGGTGGTGGTGGGCGCGCGCTCGGCGCTGTTCCTGCCCTATGCCGACCTGGCGCTGGTGGTGGTGGACGAGGAACACGACGCCGCCTTCAAGCAGGAGGACGGCGTCAGCTACCACGCCCGCGACATGGCGGTGGTGCGCGCCCGCCTGGGTGGGGTGCCGGCGGTGCTGGCCTCGGCCACGCCATCGCTGGAAACCCTGGCCAACATCCAGGCCGGGCGCTATGTGCGCCTGCATCTGCCCGACCGCCATGCCGGCGCCGCCCTGCCCGACATCCGCCCGGTGGATTTGCGCCGCCATCCGCCGCCGCGCGGCATGTGGCTGTCGCCGGTGCTGGTCCAGGCGATCGAGGAAACCTTCGCCGCCGGGGAACAGGCCATGCTGTTCCTCAACCGGCGCGGCTATGCCCCGCTGACGCTGTGCCGCAAATGCGGCCACCGCCTGCAATGTCCCCATTGCACCGCCTGGCTGGTCGAGCACCGGCTGGCCGGGCGGCTGGTGTGCCATCATTGCGGACATTTCATCCGCCCGCCGGCCAAATGCCCCGAATGCGAGGCCGAGGACAGCTTCGCCGCCTGCGGCCCCGGCGTCGAGCGCATCGCCGAGGAAGCCGCCCATCGCTTTCCCGGCGCGCGGGTGGCGCTGATGGCCTCGGACACCGTCACCGGCCCCCATGCGGCGGCGGAATTCGTGCGGCAGGTGGCCGACCACGAGATCGACCTGCTGATCGGCACCCAGATCGTGGCCAAGGGCTATCACTTTCCCATGCTGACGTTGGTGGGCGTGGTGGATGCCGATCTGGGGCTCGAGGGGGGCGATTTGCGGGCAGCCGAACGGACCCATCAACTTCTGTCCCAGGTCGCAGGTCGTGCCGGGCGTGCCGAACGGCCGGGGCGGGTCTTGCTTCAGACCTACCAGCCCGACCATCCGGTCATGCGGGCGCTGATCAGCGGCGACCGCGACGGCTTCATCGCCAGCGAGGCCGACACCCGTCGCGTCGCCGGCATGCCGCCCTATGGCCGGCTGGCCGCGCTGGTGGTTTCCGGCCCCGATGCGAACCTGCTGGACGACTTCACCCGCCGTCTGGCGCGGGCGGCGCCGCGGTCGGATTTTCTGCAGATTCTCGGCCCGGCGCCTGCGCCTCTGGCGCTTTTGCGCGGGCGTCACCGGCGCCGCTTTCTGATCAAGGCGCCGCGGTCGGTGAACCTGCATTCGGCGTTGCGCGACTGGCTGTCGGCGGTGGTTCCCAGCGGTGGAATCCGGGTCCAGGTGGACGTCGATCCCTACAGTTTTTTCTGACGGGTAGGGCGCGGGTGGAGGGTGCGCTACCTGCCCGGGTGGGTTCGATTCGGGGTAGGGTAGGGTGGCAAAGTGCGTCGAACCCACTCCGAACGGGCAGGAGTCGGCTTGCAACCCAAAACCCGATGTGCTAGTTAACCGACGCGCTTTTGGGGGAATTTTTCTCCAGGGGCACGGAATACGCTTGAAAAACAATATTTTAGGCCGCCCGGCGAATTCGTTTTCGACCTGACCCGAAGGACTTGCCCAGGTGCCATCCGAAACAATTGGCGTGATCGCCGAACGCTATGCCACCGCGCTTTTCGACCTCGCCGAATCCCAGGGCGCGCTCGATCAGGTGGCGGGCGACCTCAAAGCTCTGAAGACCATGGTCCGTGACAGCGCGGACCTGCAGCGTCTTCTCGACTCTCCCGTGCTGACCCGCGCCGAATCGGGCAAGGCAATCGCCGCGCTCGCCGAAGCTGCGAAGTTCGCTCAGTTGACGGCGAACTTCCTCGGGCTGCTGGCCAAGAATCGTCGTCTGTTCACCCTTGTCGGGGTGATCGACGCGTATCTCGGCCGACTTGCCGCTAAGCGCGGTGAGCTTTCGGCCAATGTCGCTTCCGCCGTCCCGCTGAGCCAGGCTCAGCAAGATGCGCTGGTGTCGTCGCTCAAGTCTGCGTTCGGCGGCAATGTCGCCGTGGACGTCAGCGTCGATCCCGCCTTGCTGGGTGGCATGGTGGTGAAGGTCGGTTCTCGCATGGTTGACAGCTCGCTCAAGACGAAGCTGCAGCACCTCAAGCTCGCTATGAAAGGGGTTGGATAATGGAAATCCGCGCGGCTGAGATCTCCGCGATCCTCAAGCAACAGATCGCCAATTTCGGTACCGAGGCGGAAGTCGCCGAGGTCGGCCAGGTTCTCTCGGTGGGTGACGGTATCGCCCGCGTCCATGGTCTGGACAAGGTCCAGGCCGGTGAGATGGTCGAATTCCCGGGTGGCATCAAGGGTATGGCGCTGAACCTCGAGACCGACAACGTCGGTATCGTGATTTTCGGCGACGACCGCTCCATCAAGGAAGGCGACACCGTCAAGCGTACCGGCGCCATCGTGGAAGTCCCCGTCGGCAAGGGCCTGCTGGGTCGCGTCGTCGACGCGCTGGGCAACCCGATCGACGGCAAGGGCCCGATCGAGGCCGCCGAGCTGCGTCGCGTCGACGTCAAGGCCCCGGGCATCATTCCGCGTAAGTCGGTGCACGAGCCCATGTCGACCGGCATCAAGGCCGTCGACGCCCTGATCCCGATCGGGCGCGGCCAGCGCGAGCTGGTGATCGGTGACCGTCAGACCGGCAAGACCGCCATTCTGATCGACACCATCATCAACCAGAAGGCCGCTCATGCCGGCAGCGACGAGAAGTCGAAGCTGTACTGCATCTACGTGGCCGTCGGCCAGAAGCGCTCGACCGTCGCTCAGATCGTCAAGACCCTGACCGATTACGGCGCCATGGACTACACCATCGTCGTGGCCGCGACCGCGTCGGAGCCCGCTCCGCTGCAGTTCATCGCTCCCTACTCGGGCTGCGCCATGGGCGAATACTTCCGCGACAACGGCATGCATGCCCTGATCATCTATGATGATCTGTCCAAGCAGGCCGTCGCCTATCGTCAGATGTCGCTGCTGCTGCGCCGTCCGCCGGGCCGCGAAGCCTATCCGGGCGACGTGTTCTACCTGCACTCGCGCCTGCTCGAGCGCGCCGCCAAGCTGAACGACGCCAACGGCTCCGGTTCGCTGACCGCTCTGCCGGTGGTCGAGACCCAGGCCAACGACGTGTCGGCCTACATTCCGACCAACGTGATCTCGATCACCGACGGCCAGATCTTCCTGGAAACCGAACTGTTCTATAAGGGCATCCGCCCCGCCGTGAACGTCGGTCTGTCGGTGTCGCGCGTCGGCTCGGCCGCCCAGATCAAGGCCATGAAGCAGGTCGCCGGCACCATCAAGATGGAGCTGGCCCAGTATCGCGAAATGGCCGCCTTCGCCCAGTTCGCCTCGGACCTGGACCCCTCGACCCAGAAGCTGCTGGCTCGTGGCGCCCGTCTGACCGAGCTGCTGAAGCAGCCCCAGTTCGCCCCGCTGTCGACCGAAGAGGAAGTGGTTTCCATCTTCGCCGGCGTGAAGGGCTACCTGGACAAGCTCGACGTTCGTGACGTCGGCCGTTTCGAGAAGGGTCTGCTGGCCGAGATCAAGTCGAAGGCTCCCGAGATCCTGTCGACCATCGCTGCCGAGAAGCAGATCAGCGGCGATACCGACGCCAAGCTGAAGGCCTTCCTCGACGCCTACGCCAAGACCTTCGCCTAAGGGGTCCGCAACCCGATGCCGAGTCTCAAAGACCTGCGGCTGAGGATCACCTCCGTCAAATCGACGAGGAAGATCACCTCAGCCATGAAGATGGTCGCCGCATCCAAACTCCGCCGCGCGCAAACCGCGGCGGAGGCGGCGCGACCCTTCGCCGAGCGCATGGAGCGGATGCTGGGCACCCTGGCCGCTTCGGTGGCCGGGCAGGCGGGCGCTCCCCGCTTGTTGGCCGGCACCGGAAAGGACGATGTCCAGCTGATCGTCATGGTGACCGCTGATCGCGGCCTGTGCGGCGGCTTCAACTCCACCATCGTGCGCGACGTCCGTCGCCTTGCCAGCGAGCTGCTGCGCGAAGGCAAGACCGTCAAGATCCTGCCCGTGGGCCGCAAGGGCCGCGAGCAGATCAAGCGCGATCTTGGTGCCTACCTGATCGAAGGCTTCGAGGGCCTGGGCCGCAAGGGGATCACCTTCCCCGAGGCCGACGCCGTCGCCGCCAAGATCACCGCCATGTTCGAGGCCGGTGAGTTCGACGTTTGCACGGTTGTCTACAACCGTTTCCAGTCGGCCATCAGCCAGATCGTGACCCGCCAGCAGCTCATCCCCTTCGCGGTGCCGGAAGCGGCCGCCGCCAAGGACGACGGTGCCAAGGCGATCTACGAGTTCGAGCCGAGCGAGGAAGGCATCCTGTCCACGCTGCTGCCGCGCAACCTCGCGGTGCAGATCTTCCGGTCGTTGCTGGAGAGCCAAGCTTCCGAGCAGGGCGCCCGCATGAGCGCGATGGACAATGCGACCCGCAACGCTGGTGACATGCTCAATGGCCTGACCGTCAAGTACAACCGGTCGCGCCAGGCACAGATCACCAAGGAACTCATCGAAATCATCTCCGGCGCCGAAGCGCTGTAAGGAAACGTAGGAGCTCACAATGGCAAACAAGAACGTCGGCACGATCACCCAGGTCATGGGCGCCGTCGTGGACGTGCGCTTCGAGGGCCAGCTGCCGGCCATCCTGAACGCGCTTCACACCACCAACCAGGGCAAGATCCTGGTGCTGGAAGTTGCTCAGCATCTGGGCGAGAACACCGTGCGCACCATCGCCATGGACTCGTCGGACGGCCTGGTGCGCGGTCAGGAAGTGACCGATACCGGTTCGGCCATCCAGATGCCGGTCGGTCCCGAGACCCTGGGCCGCATCCTCAACGTCATCGGCGAGCCGGTGGACGAGCGTGGCCCGGTGGGTTCGAAGCTGTCCCGTCCGATCCATGCCGATGCCCCCGACTTCGTGTCGCAGTCGACCGAAGCCGAGATTCTGGTCACCGGCATCAAGGTCATCGACCTGCTGGCCCCCTACCTGAAGGGCGGCAAGATCGGCCTGTTCGGCGGCGCCGGCGTGGGCAAGACCGTGACCATCATGGAACTCATCAACAACGTCGCCAAGGCGCATGGTGGTGTGTCGGTGTTCGCCGGCGTGGGTGAGCGTACCCGTGAAGGTAACGACCTTTACCACGAAATGATCGAATCGGGCGTTATCAAGACCGATGGCCCGGGCTCCAAGGTGGCCCTGGTTTACGGTCAGATGAACGAGCCGCCGGGCGCCCGCGCCCGCGTCGCCCTGTCGGGTCTGACCGTCGCCGAATACTTCCGCGACGAAGAAGGCCAGGACGTGCTGTTCTTCGTGGACAACATCTTCCGCTTCACCCAGGCGGGTTCGGAAGTGTCGGCGCTGTTGGGCCGCATCCCGTCGGCCGTGGGTTATCAGCCCACCCTGGCCACCGACATGGGTGCCCTGCAGGAGCGCATCACCTCCACCAAGAAGGGCTCGATCACCTCGGTGCAGGCGATTTACGTGCCGGCCGACGACTTGACCGACCCCGCGCCGGCCGCTTCGTTCGCCCACCTGGACGCCACCACCGTGCTGTCGCGCGCCATCGCCGAGCAGGCGATCTTCCCGGCCGTGGACCCGCTGGACTCGACCTCGCGCGCCCTGGACCCCCGCATCGTCGGCGAGGAGCACTACCAGACCGCCCGCGACGTGCAGCGCATCCTGCAGACCTACAAGTCGCTGCAGGACATCATCGCGATCCTGGGCATGGACGAGCTGTCGGAAGAAGACAAGCTGGTCGTGTCCCGTGCTCGTAAGATCCAGCGCTTCCTGTCCCAGCCGTTCCACGTGGCGGAAGTGTTCACCGGCACCCCGGGCAAGCTTGTCGCGATCGAAGAGACCGTGAAGAGCTTCAAGGCGATCTGCGCCGGCGAATACGATCACCTGCCTGAAGCTGCCTTCTACATGGTCGGCGGCATCGAGGAAGCCATCGAGAAGGCCAAGAAGCTGGCCGCCGAGGCCGCCTAAGGTCTGGCAAAGGTCCGGGGGTGGGCCGATGGCCCGCCCCCAACCCTCGATTTCGATTTAAGGAACCGGGCCCATGGCCGAGAAGATTCAGTTCGAACTGGTGTCGCCGTCCAAGCTGCTGGTCAGCTCGGCGGTGGACATGGTGGTGGTTCCGGGCACCGAAGGCGACTTCGGCGCGCTGCCCCGCCACTCCCCCGTCATCGCCACCGTGCGTCCGGGCGTCATCGACATCCATGACGAAGGCAAGGTCAGCAACCGCATTTTCGTGGCCGGCGGCTTCGCCGAGGTCAACGAGGAGCGCATCACCGTTCTGGCCGAAGAGGCCATTCCGGTGTCCGAGCTGTCCGCCGACCAGGCCGCCCAGCGCCTGCAGGCCGCTCAGGAAGCCCTGGCCGACGCCAAGAACGACAGCGAGAAGGCGGCCGCCGAGCAGCGCATCGCCGTCGCCGTCGCCATGCAGGCGGCCGCTGCCTGAGCATTGGTCCAGGCATCGAATGATCCGGCAAGGGGTCGACCGACAGGTCGGCCCCTTGTCGTTTGAATCTCCTTGAATAATCCGCTTTTCGCCACAAAATGGCGGGCAGTCAACGACAGGACCGGTGAGCACCATGCCGCAATGGACGCAGGATGACATTCCGTGGGCAGAATTCGACGCCGCCAGGCTGTCGCCCGACATCCTGAAGGTGGTCAAGGCCGCCGCCATGGTCGAGCGTAACGCCGGCGACTACACGTCCTATCTGAAGAACGTGTTCCGCGACGATCCCGAGTTCAAGCAGCTGGCGGTGCAGTGGCAGGCGGAAGAGGTGCAGCACGGCGACGTGCTGGGCCGCTATGCCGAACTGGCCGATCCCGAGTTCAAGTTCCAGCAGCGGTTCAAGCGGTTCGTCGATGGCTACAAGGTGCCGATCGATCTGTCGGCCTCGGTGCGTGGTTCGCTGACCGGCGAGTTGCTGGCGCGCTGCATCGTCGAGACCGGCACCTCGTCGTTCTATTCCGCCCTGCGCGACGCCACCGACGAACCGGTGCTCAAGGCCATCTGCCATCGCATCGCCGGCGACGAATTCCGCCATTACAAGTGGTTCTACGACCACATGAAGCAGTACATCGCCCGCGAGGGCGTGACCATGCTGCGCCGGGCCATGGTGGCCATCGGCCGCATCAAGGAAACCGACGACGACGAGCTGGCCTTCGCTTATCACGCCGCCGTCGATCCGCTGGACACCCCTTATGACCATGCCCGCTGCAATCGCGAATACGCGGCGCGCGCCTACGGCTTTTATCAGCCGGTCCACACCGAACGCGCCGTCAGCATGGTGCTCAAGGTGATCGGCATCGATCCCACCGGCTGGATCGGCGGCAAGGCCAAGGCCTTTGCCTGGAAGAAGATGCGCAATCGCGCCGAGGCGCTGCGCCTGGCGGCGTAGCCCGCGAACTTAGGCCCCGCCCAAGCCAGGGCGGGGCCTTTTTCATTCGTTCTGCAAGCCCGCGGGACGGCGCCGGCCTCAGGCCGAGCGGATTTCCCCCACCGTCCGGGTCAGGCCGGCTTTCAGCACCTCGGCCTGATGGGCAAGGTCGGCGCCGGCGGCCAGCACCCGCTCGGCGGCTTGGCCGGCCTGCCCGACCGCTTCGTACACCCCCGAGATGTTGACCGACACCTGACGGGTGCCCTCGGCCGCCTGATGGACGTTGCGGGCGATTTCCTGGGTGGCGGCCCCCTGCTGTTCGACCGCCGAGGCGATGGCGGTGGTCACCGCGTTCATTTGGCCGATCACCTGGGTGATGGCGCCGATGGCGGTGATCGCCTGATTGGTGGCCTGCTGGACGGCGCCGATCTGGGCGGTGATGTCGTCGGTGGCCTTGGCGGTCTGGTTGGCCAGATGCTTGACCTCGCCGGCCACCACGGCAAAGCCCTTGCCGGCTTCACCCGCCCGCGCCGCCTCGATGGTGGCGTTCAGCGCCAGCAGGTTGGTCTGGCCGGCGATGGCGGTGATGAACTGCACCACCTCGCCGATCTTGGTGACGGCCCCGGCCAGTTGGGCGACGCACGCATCGGCGGCCTGGGCGTCGGTGACCGCGCCGTTGGCGATGCGGGTGTTCTCGGTCATCTGGCGGGCGATTTCGCCGATCGAGCTGGACAGCTGCTCGGTCGCCGCCGCCACCGTGCCGACGTTGGCCGAAGTCTCCTCGGCCGCGCCGGCCACGGCCGCCGCGCCGCCGCGGGCCTGATCGACCATGGCGTTCAGGGCTTCGGCAGTGGACAGCATGCCGGCCGAAGCGCGCTCGACCACGTCGGCAACCCCGCCCAGCGAACTCTGCAGGTTGTCGGCCGCCCTGCCCATGGCCGCCTTCCGCTCGTTTTCGGCCCCCATGCGCATGGCTTCCTGTTCGTCGTGCAGCGCCTTGTTTTCCAGCGCCTGCGCCTTGAACACCGCGACCGCCCGCGCCATCTCGCCGACCTCGTCCGAGCGGCCGGTGGAGGGGACGTCCACGGCCAACTCGCCGCCGGCCAGCCGGCGCATCACCTGGGTAATCGCCTCGAGCGGCTGGGCGACGCCGCGCGCCAGCAGCAGCGCCACCACCAGTCCCGCCACCAAGACGCCGCCCATCACCGCCAGGGCGGTGGCGCGGGTGGATTGGTACTGGGCGGCGTATTCGCTGGAATCCATTACCAGTTCCACCACGGCGGCGGGCTTGCCGGCATAGTCCGGCACCGGGGCGGCGATGGCGGTCACGGGGATGCCGTTGCGCTCGGCGCGCTTGATGATCTGCCGTCCGGCCAGCGCCTCGCGCCATTCCGCCTGGGTGAACAGCGGTTCCTTGGCGGTGCTGGCCAGGGTCTTGAACTCCTCTTTCACGCCGCCGCCCTGCTGAACCGCCGCCTTGGCGGCATGCAGCGCCACTTCGACGCCGAACTGGCGCTTGAAGGTGTCGGCCAGCGCCTGGCCGAAATTCATCCCGAATTCGACCGTGCCCATGTGGCGGCCATCCACCCGGATCGGCATCACCGAGCGGATGCCCATGCCGCCGACGCCGTTTTCCAGGCCCATCACCGGCTTGGCGTCACGGTTGGCTTCGACCACGGTCTGGCGGAACGAGGCAAGGTCGTCGCCGAACTTGCCGGGCATGTGCACGCGGAAGAACGAAACGGCCGGCGGCAGGTGAAACTGCATCTGCTCGACGCCGTAGGTGGCCTTGAGGGCGCCGAAGGGACCCAGGAACATCTGGCCCAGCCGGTCACGGTCGCCGGCGGCGAAGGCGGCCTTGGTCTCGGGCATCTCGGCCACCATCTGCGCCAGCAGCGCCCCGCTGCGGGTGGCGTCGGCGACGGTGGCCACAAAGGCGACGCGGGTGTTTTCCAGCTCGCGTTCCTCGGCGGTGCGGATGGTGGCCGCCAGTTGGCGCAGCATCAACGGCACCAGCACCAACGCCACCAGAACCAGCATGGCAACGAATGCCGCCGCCAAACGCCCCTTGATGCCCAATCGACCCATGAACACCCTCCCGTAACGATGCTTATTTCTTGTTTCTGTGTATGCAGAAGGATGTTATTTACACCCGTAAGTTGCCCATCTGTAAAAGGCAAAAGACGTTATTCGTCTGAACGGCATGGATGCCAAACGGATACGGACGGCATATGCCATCGGATAGGTGTTTCATTGCTACTTACGAACCACAAGACTGATGTCGGCCTCACTATAACTGTTATATGCACATATGATGTTATTGCGATCAATCAAATTGCGCGGCCGGACTGTAAAATCCGATGTGGTCGTTGCTTGGGAAGGGGCTGGACAGAACGGCCAGTGGCCGCCAATTTAGGCGGCGGTTCGCGGACGTGGCGAAATCGGTAGACGCAAGGGTCTTAAAAACCCTCGACTTCGGTCATACGGGTTCGAGTCCCGTCGTCCGCACCACCTGCCCAGATCCGTCGGCATGGGAGGCGCGTCCGGCTCAAAGACGGGCCGACCAAGCCGGTGTCCCGGTACGCCCGGCCCGCAACGACGCTGTGGCCGGACAGCGCGCCCATGCCCGCGTCGGCCTGCCCTTCGATTCCATCACCGAGGTGACGACCGCCGGGCCGGCCATGTTCGTGTAACCTTGGCTACAGACCGGGCGACGGGGAGAGGCCTAGCCTACCCGCATCAGACCTTCCCCCGTCTCCCGGAGCCGGCCATGAACGCCAATCTGTCCCCTATCCTGGCCGTCGGCCTGCTGGTCGTGCTGTTCGCCACCTCGGCCCTGGTCCTTTTGGTCCGCGGCGACCTTGCCGCCAATGCCGGGCGGACCGGCGTTCTGTCGGGTGGCGGCCAGATCTTCCTAGGGGCGGCGCTGGGTATCGGCGTGATCGCGTTTTCCCTGAAACTGGCGATCATCCTGGCGCTGTCGTCCTTCCCCGACCAGACCATCGCCCCGCTGCTGTCCGACCCCTCCACCAAGATCCGGCCGGATGCAGCCTGGGAGGCCCCATTGCCGCCGCCCTTTAGCTGGCAGACCCTGCCGGCGCGGGCGCCCGATCCGATCGGCAACCCCACGACGTCGGCCAAGGTCGCCCTGGGCGCGCGACTGTTTCACGATACCGCCCTGTCGTGGGACCGCACCGTGTCGTGCGCCTCGTGCCACGACGTGACCGGCGCTGGCACCGACGGGCTGGCCACTGCGATCGGCATCACCCGGGTGGCGGGCAAACGCAACGCCCCGACGGTTTGGAATGCCGCCTTCCAAGCCAAGCTGTTCTGGGACGGGCGCGCCCGCTCTCTGGAAGAGCAAGCGGGCGGTCCGCCCTTGACTCCGGACGAGATGGGCATGCCCTCGGCCACCGCCATCGAGCAACGTGTTGCTGCCGAGCCAGGCTATGCCGCCCACTTTGCCCAGGCCTTCGGCGACGGTGCCATCACCATGGAGCACATCACTCAGGCCATCGCCGCCTATGAACGCACCCTGATCGCCGCCGACAGCCCCTACGACCGCTTCGTTACCGGCGATGCGAAGTCCTTGAGTGAGCAGCAGCAGCGTGGCATGGCCCTGTTCAAGGCCGTTGGCTGCGTCATGTGCCATTCGGGTCCCAATTTCAGCGGCGCCTCGCTGGTGGGGGCGAAGAACCCCTATGCCCCGCTGCTGGCCAGCCGCTCGGACATCGCCCGCTCGCATGGCCTGGGCGTCGAGAAAGGGCGCGCCGCCCCCGACGCCAAGGACGGCGTGTGGCGCATCCCCTCGTTGCGCAACGTGGCGCTGACCGCACCCTATTTCCACAACGGCTCGGTGACCGATCTGGCGGAGGCGGTGCGGGTGATGGCAACCGCCCAGTTAGGCGCCACTTTAAGCGACGATCCGGTCCTTGCGGCCCATCGCCCGCAGTGGTCGGCCGAAATTGGCGGCCTTGTCATCGACGGCCCGTTGGTGCTGGCCTCGGCGGATGTGGCTGATTTGGTGGCGTTCCTTCGCTCGCTCTCCAGTGATACCCTCTTGCGGAGGGTGGAGCGTCGTTGAGGGGGAAGCGATGAGCGATCTGTCGCGCGTGCCGGCCTTCCGGGGGCTGTCGGAAACCGGGCGGGCCATGGTGGAGCGGAGGGCGGTTCTCCACCGCTTCCCGGGCGGCAAGACCATCATCGAGAAGGGGCAGGAGGTGTCGGGGGCCTATTTCGTTTTGGAGGGGCGCCTAAGGGTCTATTCCTTGCTGCCCGGTGGCAAGGAGGCCACCCTGTATCCACTGGCCCCCGGCGAAACCTGCGTGCTGGCGCTGAACAGCCTGTTTAACGACCTGCTGTATCCCGCCTGGGTGCAGTCCGAACTGCCGACCATCGTCGCGGTGATTCCGGGCCCGGTCTACCGCACCCTGTTTGAAGCCGAGCGTGGCATCCGGGACCTGACCGTCCATACCCTGTCCACTTTGGTGTTCCGCCTGATGGCCGAACTGGACCAGGTGCATTCCTGCACGCTGGAGCAGCGCCTGGCCGGCTTCTTGTTGGTACGGGCGTCGTCGCGCGGAGTGGTGCGGCTGACCCAGCAGGAACTGGCTGCCCAACTTGGCACCACGCGCGAGGTGGTGGCCCGGCTGACCAGCCGCATGGCCGCGCGCGGGCTGATCGCCACCGGCCGTGGACAGATCGCCTTGCTGAGGCCGACCGAACTTTCGGCGCTGGCCGCGACGGTGGAAGATTAATCGATCTTCCTTTTTAAAAGGTTCATCACGGAATTCCGGGGACCTTGCCGTCAACGTCATCGCCGGGCTTGACCCGGCGATCCACGTGTTTCCGCATAAAAATAATTGGAAACAATGGCTTGCGCGTCTGCGCGTGGATGCCCGCGTCAAGCGCGGGCATGACGGCGTCCGGGACGGCAATGAGGCGTTTCCCGCCTCCCCGCTAATGCGTGATGAACCTTTTTAAAAACCCTCGGCTTCGGTCATACGGGTTCGAGTCCCGTCGTCCGCACCATCACCCGCCCTGCCATTGCGGCAAGGCGAACAGGATCATGTCCAGGGCGTAGTGGGCGACCAAGGCCGGCACCAGCGAACGGGTGGCCAGCAGCGACGCCATGAAGATGGCGCCGATGGCGGACGCAATCACCAGGCTGCCGCTGCCCAGCGACCAGTGAAAACTGGCGAACCACAGCGCCGAGCAGACGACAATGGTGGGCTTGCCCGAGTTCCGCGCCTGCAAGGTGGTCAGCAGAACGGCCCGCGCCAGCAATTCTTCGCTGAGTGCGACCAAGGGAATGCCGACCACCGTGTCGACGATCTTCCAGGCGGGTCCGGGGATGGCGGGATAGGAGAACAGGCCGCCCCAGCCCAGCCACCGCCGCACAGTCCCGTCGATGGCAAGGCCGGCAAGGATCAGGCCGGCGCTCCACAACACCGCCGGCCCGCGCAAGGGCGTGCGGAAGAATGGGGCAAGGTCCGGCCCCAAAGTCCGCACACACAAGCCGATGACCAGGATGCGCGTGGCATAATCCACCAGCAGCCAAGCCCGAACGTCCGGCAGCAGAAAACTGAAGTCGTTGAGCCAGAAGACGGCGCACCCCACGCCAAGGCAGAGCGCCAGGGACGGCGGGCGAACGGTGTGGCCGTGCATGTTCATCCGGGGCTCACCCGGTAGCGGACAAAGCCGGGCGGGGCCGGCAGCGGCTGGAAGTCCGTGGGCGGGGAGCCGCGCCGCAAGGCCAGGGCCAGGGCGCCGGTGGCGCTGTCGTCATTCCGGCACAGCAGCACCTCGTCGACGGCCCGGCGCACCAGCGCCAGCCTGGCTTCGACCTCGCCGCCCTCCATCACCCGACGGGTGTCGCGATGGGCCGCCGCCAATTCGTAGGGGCCGCCTACCACGCGATAGCCGCTGCGCCACAGGATTTCGGGGCCCTGATACACGTCGGTCAGCACCGTGTGCCCCTGCTCGGGCTGTTCGCCCAGGAAGCGGGCGGCGGCGGTCCAATCGCACGCCGCGCGGGCGGCCGCCGTGGGC
>DATGXU010000500.1:0-3684 GCA_035298685.1 Magnetospirillum sp.
GAGACGTTGCGGCAATTGGGGCCGTTCGGCGCCGGCAACCCCGAGCCGCGCTTCGCCGTCACCGCCGCCCGCATCATCAAGGCGGACGTGGTGGGCAACGGCCATGTGCGGGTGATCCTGAAGGGCAACGGTGGACAAAGCCTGAAGGCCATCGCCTTCCGCGCCGCCGACAGCGACCTGGGTCAGGCCCTGCTGACCTCGCGCGGGGGGGCCTTCCACCTGGCCGGCACGTTGCGGGCCGACACCTGGCAGGGCTCGACGTCGGTCCAGCTGGTGATCGAGGACGTCGCACCGGCGCGCTGAGTGCGCCGGCCCCTCTTTCCCTTTTGCACCTCCGTCACCACATTTTCTCCATTGTCAAATGAACACGCTGAAAGTCTGCCCCCGCAGCCAAGCCTTTCAGCCAGGATGCCATTGGTATTACAACTAGGCGTCTGACATTTTCCTCCGGGGAGGAGTCCCATGCCCAATTCAATACAAAGACTGGGATGGCTGGCGATCGCCGTACTTGGTGCGGTGGCGCTGGGCGTCGTGGCGCTGTCGCGTGGTGAAAGCGTCAACGCGCTGTGGCTGGTGATCGCCGCCGTGTGTTGCTATTTCATCGCCTACCGCTTCTATGGCCTGTTCATCGCCAATACGGTGCTGGGCGCCGACGGCAACCGCCCGACCCCGGCGGTGCGGCGCAATGACGGCCTGGATTACGTGCCCACCAACAAGTACGTGCTGTACGGCCACCACTTCGCCGCTATTGCCGGCGCCGGCCCGCTGGTCGGTCCCGTGCTGGCCGCGCAGATGGGCTATCTTCCCGGCACGCTGTGGATCATCGCCGGCGTGGTGCTGGCGGGCGCCGTGCAGGATTCCATGGTGCTGTTCTGCTCGATGCGCCGCGACGGCCGTTCGCTGGGCGACATGATCCGCTCCGAGATGGGCCCGGTGGCGGGCACCATCGCCTCGGTCGGCGTGCTGCTGATCATGATCATCATCCTGGCCATCCTGGCGCTGGTGGTGGTCAAGGCGCTGGCCGGCAGCCCGTGGGGCACCTTCACCGTGTTCGCCACCATTCCCATCGCCTTGCTGATGGGCATCTACGGCCGCTTCATCCGCCCCGGCCGCATCGGCGAGATGAGCGCCATCGGCTTCGTGCTGCTGATGGCCGCCCTGGTCTTCGGCCGCGACGTGGCGGAAAGCGCCACCTTGGCGCCGCTGTTCACCATCAAGGCCGAAACCCTGGCGCTGATCGTCATCGGCTATGGCTTCGTCGCCTCGGTGCTGCCGGTGTGGCTGCTGCTGGCGCCGCGCGACTATCTGTCCACCTTCCTGAAGATCGGCGCCATCGTCGCGCTGGCGGTGGGCATCGCCATCGTCATGCCGCCGCTGAAGATGCCGGCGGTGACCCAGTTCATCGACGGCACCGGCCCGGTGTTCAAGGGCTATTGGGCGCCGTTCCTGTTCATCACCATCGCCTGCGGCGCGGTGTCGGGCTTCCATGCGCTGATCTCGTCGGGCACCACGCCCAAGATGATCGAGAACGAACGCCAGGTGGCCTTCATCGGCTATGGCGGCATGCTGATGGAATCCTTCGTCGCCGCCATGGCCATGGTTGCCGCCAGCGTGATCGAACCCGGCATCTATTTCGCCATGAACAGCCCCGGCGCGGTGATCACCAACGACGTGGTGCAGGCCGCGGCCAAGATCTCGTCGTGGGGCTTCGTCATCACCCCAGAAATGCTGACCGAAACCGCCAAGGATGTGGGTGAAGCCACCATCCTGTCGCGCACCGGCGGCGCGCCGACGCTGGCGGTGGGCATGGCCTACATCTTCTCGAACGTGATCGGCGGCAAGGCGATGATGGGCTTTTGGTACCATTTCGCCATTCTGTTCGAGGCCCTGTTCATCCTGACCGCCGTGGACGCCGGCACCCGCGCCTGCCGCTTCATGGTCCAGGACATGTTCGGGGCCGTTTATGCGCCATTCCGCGCCACCCGCAACTGGCTGTACAGCCTGATCGCCACCGCCGTCTCGGTGGGCATGTGGGGCTACATCCTCTATACCGGCGTCATCGACCCGTTCGGCGGCATCAACAGCCTGTGGCCGCTGTTCGGCATCTCGAACCAGATGCTGGCCGGCATGGCGCTGATCATGGTCACCGTCATCCTGTTCAAGATGAAGCGCCAGCGTTGGGCCTGGGTCAGCGGCATTCCCGCCGTGTTCCTGCTGATCTTCACCACCTGGGCCGGATTGCTGAAAATCTTCTCGGACGTGCCGGCCATCGGCTTTTTCGCCCGCGCCCGCCAGTTCAGCACCGCCTTGGCTGAAAACAAGATCCTGGCGCCGGCCAAGTCCATGGAACAGATGGCCGACGTGGTCCGCAACGAAACCCTGGACGGCATCCTGGCCTGCATGTTCGTGATGGTGGTGGTGTCCATGGTGGTGTACGGCATCGCCGCCATCCGCAAAGCCAGCCGTTCCGAAAAGCCCACCGCCATCGAGGTGGGCGGCCCGGTGGCGGCGGAGTGACCCGGCCATGCTGAACGACCTCAAGCTCCTGAAAGACCGCCTGGTGCAGATGAGCCGCCTGATGGTGGGCATCCCGGACTACGACGCCTATGTGGCGCATCGTTTCGTCCAGCACCCGGACCAGCCGATCATGACCTACGAGGAATTCTTCCGAAACCGCCAGGACGCCCGCTACGGCGTCGGCAGCGGCAACATCAAATGCTGCTGACCCCCCGCTGATTTCCGGGCGGCCCCTGCTGGCAAGGGGCCGCCCGACTTTTTTTGCGCGAATGCACAAAAATCGAAAAACAGGGCTTGCCAACCCCCGCCCAGGAAGCTATTAAAGCGCCCTCGCAGCGCCTCGTCCCCTTCGTCTAGAGGCCTAGGACACCGCCCTTTCACGGCGGCGACACGGGTTCGAATCCCGTAGGGGACGCCACTGCCGCTAGCACATTGATTTTCCAGCAAAATTCGCCTCGTTGTTGAACAGCACGTTGTCCGCGCTGTACAACATCGCCATGGCTGACTTCGACATGCTGGACACCGACTATCTATTCCAACCTCGCGGGCAAGGCACCGGCTGGTGCTTTCGCATGATGACGCCCGCTGCCCTCATTGGAAAAACCAATCCCCGCACCGGCAGGCCCTATGGCCGAGAAATCAGGGAGGGGCTGGACACCCGAGAACTGAAGCAGGCTCGCAAGCTACGCGACCTGCGCTTGGGCAAGATCAGGCTGGAGGAGGCACAGGCCCTGGCCGAAATCAGCGGGTCGATGGAACATGCCCTCCAGTACGCGGCCGACCTCAAGAAGGTCGATGATCCAGACGAGAGGGAACTGTACGAGGAAGCCATCGAACGCGAGGCCGAGCGCATCGAGAAGCGAGCGGGCACCAAGAAGTCGTCTCGCTGGTACAAGACCGCGATGGGCATCAGCACCCCGCTGAAAGACCTCTTCGACCAATACAAGGAGGACGCTGGCAAGGCCCTGTCGCTCTCCACCGTCAACAACTTCAACACCGCCCGCAATGAGTTCCTGACCTATGCAGGCGAGGACGTGGCCCTTGAGGATGTTGATCGGCGCATGGTGGCTGATTTCGTCACCAAGTACCTGCCCCACAAGAAGGGGCCGAAGGCGCCTCATGGGCAAGGCCCGGCCACCATTCGCAAGAAGGTATCCCAGCTTGGTC
>DATGXU010000501.1:0-11599 GCA_035298685.1 Magnetospirillum sp.
GGAACTGCCCCAGTTCGCCCGCCTGCTTGACCTGTTTCAGCACATGCTCGAACAGGTCGCCCTTGGTGTCGGCGTCGGCTTCATCAAGCCGCAAGCCGTCGATCAGGTTGATGACCTGGGTCAGCACGGTCGGCTCATCAATGCCCAATCGTGCCCCGGTCATGAAGTTCATGGCCGAGCGTTCCGCCACTTCCGTGTAGAAGGGGAACACCTCGTCTCGCACCCACCGCACCAGGGTTTCGCCCGCCATCACATTCCATTGCGACCACCGCAGGCGGTTCTTGGAAACGGTGGGCTGGTTGGGAGAATTGAGTGGGTTTTTCACCGCCCAATCGCCTGCGAACATGCTGGTGTAGTCCCGCTTGTTCGCCTTAGCGAGCAACTGATTGTTTTCGTCCAGGCCTTCGACCAGATAGAAGAAGAACAGGAAGGACAGTTGTTCCGCATTCGTCAATGGATCGGGATAACCGCCGCCATAGAGATAGTCACGAATTTGATCAATCGTGCGGCGAGTATTCGGCGTCAGAGGCATCTGGTGATCTTTTTTAAGGGACATCTTGCGTCACCTCCGCCTGCTGATAGGCATCGGGCGACTCGGGGTCGCCACGAAACACTGAAGCGTTCAGGCTGGCAAGCATCTCGTTCAAGCCGCTATCGCTGCCGAACAACTGCCGGGCACGCTGGATACCCCCCAGGAGCGAAAAGGGCGGCATGACGAAGCGGGAGGCATCCCATTCGATCATCTCGCCCGCGTCTGCCCGCATCTGGCTTTCCATCATCCGCAGCCAACGCATCTGGTCGGCATTGTAGGTCTTGTCGGCAAGCCACGCCTCGAACCGCAGACTGATTGCCGTGGCGGCGGCTTCGCCCTCGTCGGTGCGAACGATATTGCCGTTCTCGTCCAGGGTGAGCCAATCGCGGGAGGTGGGGTCGATATGGTCGTTGATATCCAGCACCAGCAGTTTGCGGGGCTGCTTCTCCCCACGGGGCTTGCTCTGGACGACGAAACCGCCTTCACCCGCATCCTCCTTGTCGCCGTGGAAGTCGGTCACCCCGACGAAGTCGAACAGAGTAAAGGTCGGCTTTTTCACGATCTGGCTTTGCCGCGTGCCGCGTCCCCGCATCTGTTGGTAAAGGATGGAGGATTTGGTGAAGCGAGCCATCACCAAATTGACCACTTCCGGGCAGTCGAAGCCGGTATCCAGCATATTGACCGACACCAGGATTTGCGGGAACGGCTCACTCTTGAACCGCTTGATCTTGGTCATCCCATCCACGGTGTCGTCGTCGCCCATGCCCGACACCACGAAATCCGCATACCGGATTTCCGGCGAAGGTTTGCGATCCGCGAATTCCTGATCGAACATCTGGGCAAGGGTTTCGGCGTGCTTCTTGGTGACCCCGAACACGATGGTCTTGCCCCACAGCGGGGCACGCTTCACCCCGTCCCTGCCGGTAAAGCCCTTTTCCAACACCTGCCGGAACTCCCGGACGATGGCACGGTTGCGGGCTGGGATCGTGAACTTGCGTTCCAGGGCGGAGGCATCGACGGTGATGCTGTCCTGTCCGTTGAACAATGCCTCGAACTCGGTGCGGGTCTGCTCATCCATGGCAGACCAGTCCAGTTCGTCCCGTTTGACCTCGAAACCATCCTCGGAGGCCGTCTTCACGGTGAGGGCTTTGTAGATGTGGTAAGGGACAAGGTGCCCTTCGGCGATGGCTCGCTTCATCGAGTAGGTGAAGGTCGGTTCCTCCACCTCGAAGAAACGCAGGGTATCGCGGATGAACTGCCCATCCTCGGGATCGGGTTGGTTGTCGGCATCCTTCAACACGCAGGGCGTTGCCGTTAGTCCCAACTGAACGCCGTCGAAATGCCGCAGCGTGCCACTCCACTTGCCGTAGATGCTGCGGTGGCATTCATCCACCACGATCAGTTGGAAATAGGACGCGGGCAGGCTGGCATATTGTGAGACGAAGGATTGAAGGGTGCTGATGGTGATCCGCTTTTCATCCTGGAAGCGGCGTCCCGCCCGCAGCACATAGGCGGGGTAGTCGGGCAGATATTCCGTAAAGGCGTCTTCCGCCTGCTTCGCCAGGGTGATGCGATCCACCAGGAACAGCACTCGTGCCGTTTGGTTCGATTCGAACAGCCGCTTGATGAACGCTGCCGCCAGACGGGTCTTGCCACATCCCGTCGCCATGCTGACCAGCAGTTTCCGCCGCCCCAGCATCATCTCTTCGCAGAGTTTGTTAATGCACGCTTTCTGGTAATCGCGTCCGGCGATCTTGGTGTCAATGGGGACACTTAGCGGATCAACACGCTGGTTGCGTAAGGCCGACAGGCGTTCGAGGTCTGCCTGGGAGAAGAAGGTGGTAACCTGACGCGGGTGGGCTTCCTTCTCCCATTCCCAGAACCACACTTCGTTGCCATTGGCGAGGAAGATGTAGGGCACATCCAACTGCTTGGCGTAGGCGAGGGCTTGCTTCTCCGCCTCCACAGGGTTGATGGATGCCCGCTTCGCCTCCACGACGGCAAGCGAATGCCCATGCCGATTACACAGCACATAGTCGGCTTTGGTTTTGTCGGGCAGGGCATACTCGTAGCGGACGCTGCGTCCATCGGACAGACTCCAGCCCACATCCTTCAACTGGGCATCAATCTTGATTCGGCTGAAGGCTTCATTTGTGGTCATCGGCAGCACTCGCATAAACGAGCGAGCAGATTACCGTTGCGAGCACCATCCGACAATCTGCGATGGGACAATCCGGCACAATACGTGCCCAGAGCGGGCATTGATGGCGAGCGGGCGAGGTTGAGAGTCACAACCATCAGCACCCGGCGACCATCGGGTTTCTGGCGGCTATATTCCTCGCACCGACAATAGACTGCCGGCGAAATCACGGTCAGTATTTTGACCAATGAAAGATATTATGGTAATATATGAGTGTCATTTGTTGATGATGCACCGACAGTGATAAATATTCATATAACCCGTGTTGGCAACAAGTGGGCTTGGCTATGAATGGAATGCGATGAACAACTGAACACGCACGATATTTTCCTTCCTCATTCATAGCCGAGGAACCACCACCCCGCCCACGATGCCAACCGTGGGCGGGGTTTTTTATGGAAAGTCATCGTGTCAAAAACTTTAGCGAAATGGCGATCTATCGCCAAATACAACAAGGGTGAACTGTACTTCACCACAATCGTCCTTTCGGCCATCCCCCTCACCCAGGACACAAACTGGGAGTCCGTAACCCAACGCATCAATGCTGACTGGGATACCTTCAAAACCGATTGGCGGAACCTTGTCAGCCATCGTTTCCCCAAGACGATCTGGCGAGCCGTTCTCGAATACGACTTGGTCAAGGTGGGGGACATTGGAACCCACCACCAAGCCCTATTCAAAGACATGGGCATTGACCTCTCCGGGGCCTCGTGGGTGCTCGTGCCCCACACGCACATGCTGGTGAAACCCACCATCCCACTTAAAAACTTCAAGGGATGGCTGAACGCTAAATGGCAAGGCTCATACCGCTGCCACACCGAGCCGCTCTATCAGAAGCAGACCTGCCTTGAAGCCGTGATCAACCTTCATGGCTACTGCCACAAGAAACGCACTCAATACAAGGATGGTGGCATCGGCGATATGAAAGCCGTCTTTCTCAATGATTATGACGAGCCATGGAAATCACGCATCACCATGCTGCATCAAGAAGATATAGACTTCTGCTCAAAGGAATAGATACATCTAGCGATATTCATATTTCAGTTTTTATCATTCCCATCATGAACTGCCATTCTATAACTATTGATGCTGGAAATGGCTGTTTTCTGCGGTGTTGCGGGGCCGAGTGCGGAGTTCTCCATCGTTTAGGTGAACTTCGGCCTTGGCCCAAGGGCTTCGGATGAAGCCTGGGGGATAAATACCTTCGTGTTCAATCACGAAGGAGACCACCATGCGATGGATTGACATCCTCGGCAGCCAGAAGCCCAAGCCAGCCCCCACCAGACCCACACCAGCGGCGACACGAAAGCCCCGGCAGGTTGAGACTCACAACCATCTGCCTCACGGCGACGCCCCATGATGGAGTGGGACGATATCCGTCAGGCCATGACCGGGCTGGTCGCCAATCAACGGGACCTGTCCCGCCTCTGCGGCTGTCAAGGTTCACTGGTCAGTTCAGCCAAGGCCCGTGGGCGGAAGCCAACGCTGAATGCCCTTACACATCTCCATGTCACCCTGTCCCGCGATTACGACACGGTGATGGGACGCATTCAGACAGGAACGCCTATCTCCCCCGAGGACCGCCAGCAAGCCGGAATGCTCTGGCAGGCGAAGGAATGGCTCGGTGAAGAAATCCGCCGCCGGGTCATCAACAAGGGGGAACAGCCATGACCGACTGGTTCGCCGTGGATACCACGGAACTGGATGCTCAACTGCGAGCATTCCATCGGGACATCACCCGGCTGGACGCGGAAATGAACGGCCTGCTGGCCGACACCGAACAAGGACGCATCGTGGAAGCGATGCTCACCGATATCCAACACCAGATTTTTCAAGAAATAAGGAATAATGAAAATGACGAAACATCACCTACTGATTATTGACCAGGATTTGGTCGCCGCCGTTGATTGGGGCATCATCGCCACAGCCATTCGCAAAAGCCGTATTCGATTTCGCCGTCTGATGAAGAACCGCTATCCTGGCGACCTCATCTGGGAAGGCAGAACGGCGGACGATCTTCTCAATGGCTACATCAAGTTCCTCCGCCACAGTGTCGCCCAAGGGTTCTTCCTCCACCCGCTTATCCTCAGCACCAGTGAACTCGTTCAGTTGAAACTGGTGACCGGCGACACCGCCATCTTCCCCCACGGAACAGCCAACAGCACCGCCATGGAGTTTTCGGAAATCCGAGACACCATCGTGGCAGCGTTCGTCACCCACGAGATTGACTGCCATCGGGAAGTTCTGCGGCAGAGGCTAATGGAACTGAACGACCTTACCGGGGCATTGTCCCTCGCAGACTATGAACGCATCCGCTCTGCACTCTGGCGTCGGTGCAGCGGTGATAGCGATTACCAGGAAGCCGCCTGACCATGCGGCTGTTCTTCGCCAAGCCCGGCATGGAGAACCACGAGATCATCGCCGAAGCCATCCTTGCCACGGAAACCTACGTTGGGACGTGGCAAGCCCCACGCGGGATGATCGGCTACCTGCGAGACTTCCATCGCGTTCAACGTCCTGACGCGAATCTCTTCCTGCTGGTGTATTACGCCCGGACCATCATCTTCACAAACGATGTCCCGATCCTGGTTCAGGACGACGACACGGAAACGCTCACCTATCTGGGCTTGCTGCGGGATGAGGGCATCCGGCTCTGGCACGAAGCCATTGACCTCGGCCTTTTCATGGATGAGATCGCAAAAACAGTGTTGGCCAAGGAAGTGGTAAGCCTCACCGAGCAGATGAAATCCGCCATGACCATCCTCGTCAGAGAGTGGGACTGCGACAGCCTGGAGCAATGCGAGGAACTCGCCAGTTCATCAAAAAATAAATGGCCACCTCCATGGCAAATCAACTGACGAAAGCAGCACATTGCACACCACGTGTGCCGTATTATATTGACAATACACGGCCTCATGTTATGATTCGGCCAACAACAAGAAGGGAACAATCCCCATGTCGTTGTCCGATCTTACCCTCATTGATGCTCCCCGTCCGGTTCCGCACTTCCGTGCGACACCGACCGAGAAAGCCCGTCAGGCGGTTCTGGATGGCATTGAAGTGCAGCGGAAACTGCTGGCGGCGGAACGCAACGGTGTCCCGCCCAATCTGGTGAAAACCGTGCTGGTAGCGGACGACCAGGGCAACAAGACCGAGTTAGTCGTGCCTCGGAAGCCTCGCCGCTGGTTCTTCAAGCAGACGACCGGGCAATACGCCTTGGAAGTCCTGTATGCCGGTCAGCCCGTGGTCATCGCCAACGGCAAGACCGCCATCCACGCTGGCGACCACGATGGCGTGGAGCATGCCCTCCAAGTCGTCGCCGATGCCGTCCAGGCGGGCGAACTGGATTCCGCCCTGTCTGCTATCCGGGCGAAGCGGAAGGTGGGGCGGAAGAAGCCCCACTCGTAAGGCTTCACAGGAAGCCACATCTAAGCCCCTTGCCGCCTGTGAAAGCGGGTGGCAAGGGGTGTGCCCGCCTCCCATGCCCCATTACCTTTCCAGCCCGCCAAAATCGCCCCCCAAAGGGTAACTCCATACCCCGTGGCGGGAGAGCCTCCCGACGACGCGATGCCCAGCCATACAGGGCACAGGCACCTCAGTTGGTAGAGCATGCGACTCAAAATCGCCGCACGGTAAAGAACGGCGGGGACATTTGAGGGCGTTCTTGGGGAAAATCTGGGGAAAATGCTCTTAAACGCAAAAACGCCCCGCTTCTGGCGGGGCGTTAAAGCCTTGATACACAAGGGAATAATGGTGCCCAGGGGCGGAATCGAACCACCGACACTGCGATTTTCAGTCGCATGCTCTACCAACTGAGCTACCTGGGCACACCGCGAAGCGAGGTTGGTATTTTGTCCTCGCGGCGAAGAGGAGGCGCTTATAACGGGTTTCCTGGGGGCTGGCAAGGGGTGTTTGTGAAAAAAGATTCAATTGGCGTTCTGATCGCCCTGGTCGGCGGGTTCGTCGGTTTCGACTTTGTAGACCCCGCCCAGCCAGCGGTGCAGATCGACGTCGGCGCAGCGGGCCGAGCAGAAGGGTTTATACTTCTCGTCCGGGGGCTTGCCGCAGATGGGGCATGGCTTGTTGGAATTGGCCGGAACCTTGGTCATGACAGATCCTCGATGGCGACATCGCTACGGCGGCGCCCCGCCTCGGCGCGGATGGTCAGCTTGCGGCCCAGGCGTTCCTCGGCCTCGGCGACGGCGGCCGAGCGATAATAGAGCGCCGAGGCCACGTCGGCCGCGACCACCAGCGCCAGCGCGCGGCCGGGACGGTGGCGGGCTTCGGCCAGCACCTGGCGCAGGGCCGACAGCGCCACCGTATCGGCGTTGGGGCCGTGCAGGCGTTCCTGGGTCAGTTCGGCCAGCGACGGACCCTTGCGCTCGCGCGTCAGTTCCACCAGCCCCAGCGGCGTCACCCCGATCACATGGGTGGCGACGGCGTCCCGCGCCACCGCCTGCTTGAGGGCGGCCACCAGCTTGAACAGCGGCCCCTTGCCCTTGCCGGTGGAGACGAAGTCGACCACGATCTGGCCGGCGATGTTGCGCAGGCGCAACTGGCGGGCAATCACCGCCACCGCCTGATTGTTGGCCTCGATGGCCGAGGCACCGCCGGAATCCACGTCGATGGCGGTCAGCGCCGCCGTCGGCTCGATGGTGACACGGCCGCCACAGGCCAGCGGCACCACCGGGTCCTGCGCCGCCTGGATGGCGTCTTCCACGTCGTAGAGATCGAACAGCGGGCCATCGCGATACTGTTCCACCGTGCCGCCAAAGGCGGCCTTGGCAGCAGGCAGCAGCACGGCGTCGTCCGCCAGGATGCGGCTGACGCCCGGATTGTCGGCCAGCAGCCGCAACAGCGGATCGGGGCGCCACAGCACCGCCGGCGGGCGCCCGCCCTCGGCGGCCGCCTGAATGGCGGCCCATTGGGCGCGCAGGGTGTCCAGTTCCGCCTCGAGCTCGCCATCGGCGGCGGTGGCGGCATGGGTGCGCACGACCACGCCCTCGTCCTCGGCCACCAGCGGCTCCAACCGGGCCGACAGGCGCTCGCGCTTGTCCTCGGCCAGCTTGCGCGACACCGCCAGACCGGGCCGGAACGGCGAATAGGCCAGGCAGCGGCTTGACAGAGAGATCTCGGTGGTCAGGGTGGCGCCCTTGCCGCCCTGGGCGTCGGCCTTGACCTGGGCCAGCACCAACGCGCCCACATTCAGCCCCTTGCCTTGCAGATAGCCCGGCTTGTCCTGGCCGATGTCGACGAACACGGCGCCCAGCTTGGGCGCCACCTCGACCACCCGGCCCAACACCACCGCGCCGGCCAGCAGATCAGGGCGCACCAGCACCAGATCGGCCAGGCGGCCGTCGCGCACCAGGGCCAGGCGGCATTCGCCCGGCGCCCAGGAATACAGAATTTCAGTGGCCATACAGCCCGACACCCTTCAGCAATGCGGCGGTCTCGAACAGCGGCAGCCCGACCACGTTGGAATAGGACCCACCCAGCGCCCGCACGAACACCGCCGCCAGCCCCTGGATGGCGTAGCCGCCGGCCTTGCCGTGCCATTCGCCCGCAGCCAGATAGCCGGCAACCTCGTCGTGATCCAGGTTCTTGAAGGTAACGATGGTGGAAACGGTCCGGGTCAGCAGCTTGCCTTCCGGCGTCAACAGCGCCACACCGCCATGCACGCGGTGGCGGCGGCCGGACAGCAGGGTCAGGCAGCGTTTGGCGGTGCGTTCGTCTTCGGCCTTGGGCAGGATGCGGCGCCCGCAGGCCACCACCGTGTCGGCGGCCAGGATGAAGCGGCCGGGATGGCGCGCGGCGACGGCGCGAGCCTTCTCCTCGGCCAGACGGGCGGCGTGCGGCAGCGGCAGCTCGTCCTTGCGCGGAGTTTCGTCCAACTCGGCGGGATCGACGGTGCCAGGAACGATGCCGATCTGACGCAGCAGATCGAGCCGACGGGGAGAGGCAGAGGCCAGAACCAGCCCCGGAATCTCGACGGGTTGCCCCGCCATCACTTGAATCGGAATGTAATGCGCCCCTTGGTCAGGTCATAAGGTGTCATCTCGACATTCACCCGGTCGCCAGCGAGAACGCGGATCCGGTTCTTGCGCATCTTGCCCGAGGTATGGGCAAGAATCTCGATTTCGTTGTCGAGCTTGACGCGGAACATCGCATTGGGCAGCAGTTCAACCACGGTGCCCGAGAACTCGATGACGTCCTCTTTGGCCATTTTTCCTTCCATTCCGTCGCTGGCGGACCGCGCAAATTACTGAGCGTTGATCGCGAAAAGGTCAAGCGGTTTCAGTGGCTTCGCCGCAGCGCCGCCTATTCCCGCGCCAGCGCCACGGTGGGGAAACGAGCCCGGATGTGACGCATCAATTCGTCGCGCACCTGACGATAGGCATCCAGCCGGGCTTCGCGGCTGCCTTCGATCAGGGTGGGGTCGAAGGTGGGCCAGAATTCGACCTCGCAGGCATTGGTGCGGGTCAATTCCACCGCCTTGTGCTGAGCCTCGGGGCTGAGCGAGATGATGACGTCGAAACTGTCGTCTTCCAGTTCCTCGAACGTCTTGGGCCGATGGCGGGAAATATCGATGCCGATTTCGTCCATCACCGCCACGGCGAAGGGATCGACCTCGTCGGTCTTGACCCCCACCGAGTCCACATAGATGCGCTTGCCATGCAGGCGATGGAAGATGCCGGCGGCCATGGGCGAGCGGATGGCGTTGAAGGTGCAGCAGAACAGAACGGCCGACGGCAGATCATCCGCCATCGCCTCAGCCCCGCAGGTGCAGGACGCAGACCAGCGTGAACAGCCGCCGGGCGGTGTCGAAATCCACGTCCACCCGGGCGGCCAGACGTTCCTTGAGCAGTTCCGAGCCTTCGTTGTGCAGGCCGCGCCGGCCCATGTCGATGGCTTCGATCTGCGACGGCGTCGCCTTCTTGATGGCCGAGAAATAGCTCTCGCAGATCAGGAAGTAGTCCTTGACGATGGACTGGAACGGCTTGAGCGCCAGCGGCACTTCCAGAATCGGCGCGTCCTCGGTGCTGCGCACGTCGAACAGCAGCCGGTTGTCGGCCAGGCTGAGACGCAGATGATACGGCCCCACATACTCGCCGTGGGGGGCGAAGTAGTTTTCCTCAAGCAGGTCGTAAATGGCGATATTGCGCTCGTGCTCGACCTCGGGGCGGCGCCGCACCATGGTCCTTTCGTCCAGTTGGACGTGCGCGATGCGCTGACGGTGCGGCACCTTTCCCTAGCCCCTTGCCATGTTGAGGCGCAGCGCCACCGACAGGCCGTGGGCGGTCAGCCCTTCCGCCCCGGCCAGGGCCACCGCCGCCGGGCCGATGGCGCGCAGCGATTGGGCGTCGCAGCCCAGCAGGGTGGTGCGCTTCATGAAGTCGTGCACGCCCAGCCCCGACGAGAAGCGGGCCGAGCGCGCGGTCGGCAGCACGTGGTTGGGGCCGCCCACATAATCGCCCACCGCCTCGGGGGTATAGCGGCCCAGGAAGATGGCGCCGGCATTGCGCACCTTGGCGGCCAGGGCGTCGGGATCGGCTACCGCCAGTTCCAGATGCTCGGGCGCCACCCGATCCACCAGCGGCACGGCGGCATCCAGATCGGGCACCACGATGATGGCGCCGTGGGCGTCCCAGCTTTCGCGCGCGATGGCGGCGCGCGGCAGTACGGCCAGATGCCCCTGCACCGCCCCGGCGACCCGTTCGCCAAAAGCGGCGTCGTCGGTGATCAGAATGCTTTGCGCGGCGGTATCGTGCTCGGCCTGGGACAGCAGATCGGCGGCGATCCAGCTGGGGTCGTTGGCGCCGTCGGCCACCACCAGGATTTCCGACGGACCGGCGATCATGTCGATGCCGACGGTGCCGAACACCTGACGCTTGGCGGCGGCCACATAGGCGTTGCCGGGGCCGACGATCTTGTCCACCGGACGGATGGTGTCGGTGCCATAGGCCAGCGCCGCCACCGCCTGGGCGCCGCCGACGCGGTAGATTTCGTCCACGCCGGCCAGGCGGGCGGCGGCCAGCACCAGCGGGTTCAGCTTGCCGTCGGGGGTGGGCACCACCATGACCAGTCGATCGACGCCCGCCACCTTGGCCGGAATGGCGTTCATCAGCACCGAGGACGGATAGGCGGCGGTGCCGCCCGGCACGTACAGGCCGGCGGCCTGAACGGCGGTCCAGCGGCAGCACTGCCGCACGCCGGCGGCATCGGTGTAGGCATAGCTTTCCGGCAGCTGGCGACGATGGAATTCGCGAATGCGCTCGGCCGCCAGTTCCAGCGACCGCACCAGTTCAGGGTCCACCTCGGCGACTGCAGCGTCCACCTCGGCGACGGAAATGCGCAAGGTTTCCGGCGACAATTCGGCCAGACGGTCGAACCGCTTGGTATATTCGATCAGCGCCGCGTCGCCGCGCGCCCGCACGTCGGCGATGATGGCGGCGACAGCCGCGTTCACGTCGGCATCCGTCTCGCGCTTCATGTCGAGCAGGGCGAGGAACTGGGCCTCGAAATCGGCATCCAGCGCATTAAGCCGCAGCATTGACAGCCTCGCAGGCAGCACGGAAACGGTCGATCCAGCCGGCCATCTCGGCCGGGCGGGTCTTCAGCGCCGCGCGGTTGACGATCAGGCGCGAGGTCACCTGGGCGATCACCTCGACTTCCTTGAGGCCGTTGGCCTTCATGGTCGAGCCGGTGGACACCAGATCGACGATGCGCGAGCACAGGCCCAGCGACGGCGCCAGTTCCATGGCGCCGTTCAGCTTGACACACTCGGCCTGCACGCCGCGTTCGGCAAAGAACCGCTTGGTGGTTTCGGGGTACTTGGTGGCGATGCGCACGTGGCTCCAGCGGCGGGG
>DATGXU010000502.1:0-3433 GCA_035298685.1 Magnetospirillum sp.
CCCATGCCGCCACCGGGGCGGCGGCGGTGGACATGGAAAGCGGCGCGGTGGCGCGGGTGGCGGCCCAGCACGGCCTGCCTTTCCTGGCGCTGAGGGCCATCGCCGATCCGGCCGGGCAGTCGCTGCCGGCGCCGGTGCTGCGCATCGTCGACGGCCAGGGGCGCATTCGGATACGGGGCGCGCTCTGGGCCTTGGCGACCCATCCGCTGGCCACCGCCATGTTGGCGTTTCAGGCCGGTGCGGCACGCAACGCGCTGCGCCGGCTCATTCACCGGGCCCCAGGACTTTCTCCTCGTCCCGGCTGATCGGGTGCTGGGCGGGGCGCTGACCGTCCAGCGGAATTTCCGGCGCCATCTCGCCCCAGGTGCGCGGCCCGGTCCACGCCGCCACCATCGCCTTCAGCGGATGACGCACCGAATCGGCCACCGCCGCCGCTTCATAGCCGCTATGGACCATGCAATCGGCGCATTTTTCATAATTGCCGGTGCCCCAGGCCGACCAGTCGGTTTCCTCCATCAGCTGGCGAAAGGACTGGGCATAGCCCTCGCCCAGCAGATAGCACGGCCGCTGCCAGCCGAAGATGTTGCGGGTGGGATTGCCCCACGGCGCGCAGCGATAGGTCTGGTTGCCGGCCAGGAAATCCAGGAACAGCGGCGATTGGGAAATGGGCCAGCGCCGCCCCCTGCCTTGGCGGAAGACGGCGCGGAACAGTTCCTTGGCGCGGCGGCGGTTCAGGAAGTGGTCGCGGTCGGGGGCGCGCTCATAGGCGTAGCCGGGCGACAGCGTCACCCCGCTGACCCCCAATTCCTTGACGTCATCCAGAAAGGCGGCCACCCGATCGGCATCGGCGCCGTCGAACAGGGTGCAGTTGACGTTGACGCGAAAGCCGCGCGCCAGCGCCTGGCGGATGGCCGACACCGCCCGGTCGTAGACGCCCTGTTGGCAGACGGCGCGGTCGTGATCGTCGCGGTCGCCATCCAGATGGATGGACCACGAAAACCGTGGATGGGGGGCGAAGCGATCCAGCCGCTTGGGCAGCAGCAGGGCGTTGGTGCACAGATAGACATAACGCCGTTGCGCCAGCAGGCCGGCGACGATGTGCTCGATCTCGGGGTGCAGCAGCGGCTCGCCACCGGCGATGGACACCACCGGGGCACCGCATTCCGCCGCCGCCTCCAGGCATTGGGCCACACTCAGGCGCTGATCGAGGATGTGGGGCGGATAATCGATCTTGCCGCAGCCGGCGCAGGCCAGGTTGCAGCGGAACAGCGGCTCCAGCATCAGCACCAGCGGATAGCGCCGCACGCCGCGCAGATGGCGCCCCAGCACATAGGCGCCGATGGCGATCTGCTGCCCGATGGGAATGCCCATGTCCGCCCCCTTGCTCAGGCCAATCCGCGCGGCAGGCGGAAGGCGACCTTTTCCTCGATGCCGGCGATCTCGTGCACGTCGATGCCGCCGGTCAGGGCTTCCAGCCGGGCCAGCAGTTCATCGACCAGATGCTCGGGCGCCGAGGCGCCGGCGGTCACCCCCATGGCGCCGATACCCTGCAGCCATTCCGGGTCCAGGCCGTCGGCATCGTCGATCAGATGGGCTCTGGCGCCGCAATCGGCGGCGATTTCACGCAGCCGGTTGCTGTTCGAGCTATTGCGGGCGCCGATCACCACGATGGCGTCCACCAACCCGGCCATCTGGCGCACCGCCCGCTGGCGGTTCTGGGTGGCATAGCAGATGTCGTTGGTGTCGGGGCCGGTGATGGCGGGAAAGCGCGCCTGCAGCGCGTCAACCACGGCGCGGGTGTCGTCCAGGCTCAGCGTGGTCTGGGTGACATAGGCCAGCTTGCCGGGGTCGGCCACCTGCAGCTTTTCCACATCCTCGACCGTGGCGACCACGTGGACCGGACCGGGGATCTGCCCCACCGTGCCCTGCACCTCGGCATGGCCGGCATGGCCGATCAGCACGATCTCGCAGCCGTTGCGGGCGTAGCGCCGCCCTTCCAGATGCACCTTGGACACCAGCGGGCAGGTGGCGTCGATCACCGCCAGCCCACGGGCGCGGGCCTGATCCTCGACCTCGCGCGATACGCCGTGGGCGCTGAAGATGGTCATGGGCGCGTCGGGCGGCACCTGATCCAGTTCGTCAACGAAGACGACGCCCTTGTCCTTCAGCGACTGCACCACGTGGCGGTTATGCACGATTTCGTGGCGCACATAGATGGGCGGGCCAAAGCGGTCGAGCGCGCGCAGCACGATCTCGATCGCCCGTTCGACACCGGCGCAGAACCCGCGTGGCCGGGCTAGATAGACGCGCATCCGTGCACCCGCTGTGAATGAACCTCGTACAGCAGGTTGGAAGGGCGCGCGCCGCCATCAATTCCACCGGGAGATGGAGCCCCCACCCCATCCGGACAGTGCCGTCTGCCTGCCACGGCAGCCCTTGGCGACGCCGGGTGGCGCCCATACCTGTCTTCTCGCCCACCCGTCCGGAGGAGTTCTCGCCCCGTGATTCACCATCGGCGATCATCGTTGCTCGATGCCGTGCGGACTCCCGAGGATCTGCGCCGCCTTCCCCGCGAAAAACTGCCCCGCCTGGTCGACGAGGTGCGCGACGAACTGGTGTCGTCGGTGTCGGCCACCGGCGGCCATCTGGGCGCCGGCCTGGGCGTGGTCGAGCTGACGGTGGCCCTGCATTACGTTTTCCAGACCCCGGACGACCGGCTGATGTGGGATGTCGGCCATCAATCCTATCCCCACAAGATCCTGACCGGGCGGCGCCATCGCATGCGCAGCCTGCGGCAAAAGGGCGGACTGTCGGGGTTTACCCGACGAAGTGAAAGCGCCTTCGACCCCTTCGGCGCCGCCCATTCCTCGACCTCGATCTCGGCGGCGCTGGGCATGGCGCTGGCACGCGATGCCGTGGGCGGCCGCCACCGGGTGGTGGCGGTGATCGGCGACGGCGCGCTGAGCGCCGGCATGGCCTATGAAGCCCTGAACAATGCCGGCGCCAGCGGCACCCGGCTGCTGGTGGTGCTGAACGACAACGACATGTCCATCGCGCCGCCGGTGGGAGCCTTGCGCGATCATTTGGCCACCCTGCGCCGGGGATCGGGGCGGCGGGCCAACCTGTTCACCGCGCTGGGGTTCCGCTATCTGGGTCCCGTCGACGGCCACGACCTGGACGAACTGGTGCCGGCGCTCAGCCTGGCCCGCGATGCCGACGGGCCGGTGCTGCTGCACGTGGTCACCGAGAAAGGTCACGGCTATGGCCCGGCCCGCGCCGCCCGCGACCGCGGCCACGGCGTCGGCCGCTTCGACGTCACCACCGGGCGGGCGCTGGAAACCAGCCGCCCCGGCTATACCGCCGCCTTCGCCCGCGCCCTGA
The DNA here is from genome assembly GCA_035298685.1 of Magnetospirillum sp. GTDB lineage: Bacteria > Pseudomonadota > Alphaproteobacteria > Rhodospirillales > Magnetospirillaceae > Magnetospirillum. Next base: position 3,382 of record DATGXU010000502.1, read on the forward strand.
TCGCCGAGGCCGAAGCCGACCCGCGCATCGTGGCGCTGACCGCCGCCATGCC
>DATGXU010000503.1:0-2753 GCA_035298685.1 Magnetospirillum sp.
CCCCCCCGGCGAGGTTGAATGCAAGGTTGTTGGCCCCCTATTGCAAATGTACCATAGCAGCGCCGAACCGAGGAGGTTGCCGATTGTCTCTGCCCGCCAACAGCATAAGCATCCGGGATGCCGACGAGAACGATGCGGAAAGTATTCTAAATCTGCTCGAAAAACTTTGGGCCTTCGAAGGCGAGATTCCCGACGCGCCAATGCGCGTGGAGGACTTGCGGCATCTTCTGAAATTCGACAACCAAATGCGCATCATACTGGCGCAAATTGGCCAGCAGGTTGTCGGCCTCGCTCAATGGGGAGAGCGGGTCAGCATTCCGCTTGGGGGAAAGAATTTATGGCTGTGGCAGTTGATCGTTGATGAAGCCCATCGCGGCCAAGGTGTTGGGCGCGCTCTTATCACCGAATTGAAAAGATTGTCGGCTGTCCACGGCTACAAAAGAATCGAATTTTTCGTCCGAGAGGACAATCCCTCCGCCAAGAATTTTTATCGCTCCGTGGAAGCGCGGCCGACGCAGCAAAAAGAACGTTGGATCATCGCGATCCAAGAGCCGGTTTAGAGCGCCGGCGACGGTTCGGGCCTTTCGCTTTCGAGGTCCGGCACCTCCCCCAAGATAGTCAGAATTCGTGGCCCGACGTGGCGAACAGGCATCCCCAGATGGAGATTGGGTCTCTGATGTCGGAGCCGCCCCATGTGCCTTTCGACGACCAAAGCTCCCCCGTCGGTGGCGGCAGAGATGATCCGCCTGCTCTACCGGCATGTGCCCGCTGTTCTGGCCGCCAATCTGGTCAACAGCGCCCTGGTCCTGGCCGCGTTATGGCACCAGGCCGAGCGGAGTTTGTTGCTGGGCTGGCTTGCGGCGATCCTGGTGCTGACCTTCGCCAGGGTTGCCTTGTGGGGGCGCTGCCGCCACCGCCTGACTGATGCGGACGCCGCGAAATGGGGGCTGCGCTACACTTTGGGGTCGGCGATGTCGGGGATTTTGTGGGGCAGCAGCGCCACCTTGTTCGTCCATCCCGACCATCCCGGCTCGTTGATCCTGATATCCTTCGTCATCGGCGGCATGGGGGCCGGGGCGGTCACCAGCCTGTCGGCGCATTTGCCGGCATTTCACCTGTACCTGCTGGGCAGCATGCTGCCGCTCGAGCTCCGCCTGGTGACGCTTGGCGACCAGATCAGCCTGTCCATGGCGGGGATGGCGCTGATCTATGTGCTGGGCTTGATCATCATCGGCCACAATTTCAACTCGACCCTGACCCGATCCTTGGTGTTGAACGAGGAGAACCAGCGCCTGCTGGCCACCAGGGAAGAGGAAGTGCGCATGCGCACCGCCGATCTTCAGGCCGCCAACACGGATCTGGAATACCAGATCAACGAACGCAAGGCGGCCGAAACCGGACTGGAGGTGGCGCGCACCCAGGCCGAGCAGGCCAACCAGGCCAAGTCGCGCTTCCTTGCCGCGGCCAGCCACGATCTGCGCCAGCCGTTGCAGTCGATGTTCCTGTTCGCCAGCTCGCTGCACCGTCATGTGATCGACAAGAAAGGCACCGAGGCGTTGACCAGGATCGAGCGGAACCTGGACATCCTCAAGGGGCTTTTGGATAGCCTGCTCGATCTGTCGCGGTTGGAGGTCAACGTGATCGAACCCACGCTGGCGTCCTTTCAACTGCGGCCCATGCTCGATGAAATCGTCGCCGCCTATGCCCGCATCGCCGCCAGTAAGGGTATCGAATTGCGCTATGGCCTCTGTAGCGCGTGCATGGTTCGCAGCGACCAGACATTGCTGGGACGCATGGTCCGCAATCTGGTGGAAAACGCCTTACGCTACACCGAGCGGGGCCGCATTCTGCTGTCCGTCCGGGTCGAGGGCGAGACGGTGCGCATCGAGGTGGCGGACACCGGCATCGGCATTCCGCCCGACGAGACCGAGCGGATCTTCGAGGAATTCCATCAGGTCGGCAATCCTGGGCGCGACAAGGCCCAAGGGTTGGGATTGGGCCTTGCCATCGTCCAGCGGCTGTCCCGCATTCTCGATCATCCGGTGGGGGTCAGCTCACGTCTGGGGGTTGGATCGACCTTCTCGATCACGCTGCCCCTGGCCGCCGAGACGGTTGTCGAACAGCCGCCGGAACGCACCGACGAGGCGGCCGGAAACGGCGCCGGGCGCCGGGTGGCGGTCATCGACGACGATCCCATGGTGTTGCTGGCGCTCAGCTGCATCTTCGAGCAGTGGGGGTATGGCGTGACCATGGCCGGATCGAAGGACGAGGCCTTGGGGCAAATCCAGTCGAAAACCGTGCCCGACCTGATCGTCGCCGATTACCGCTTGCGCGACGGCCGGATCGGCACCGACGCGATCCGCAGCATCCGCATTGCCTGCGGCAGCGAAATTCCCAGCATCGTGCTGACCGGAGAAACGGAACAGGAATGCGCCGTCGAGGCCGAGTCCGTGGGGGCATTGGTGCTCTACAAACCGGTCACCTCGAATGATCTGGCCTTCGCGCTGAAGCGCCTGGCCGCAACCGAGGCGAGGGAAAGACACCATTAACAGGCTGCGGAAAAACGCTCCCGATGGGACCGGTTATCCCTCTCGTCATGGCCGTGCTTGACACGGCCATCTACCGTGGAGGCTGTCAAGCGGGCTGAGCTTGCTTCCAGGGCTGGCGGTCGCGGGCGATGGAAATCTACTTTGCGGGCAAGGATATCAGCCCCGTCTACTTGAGCCACCTCCTGGAACTGCTGGAGGGCAAGG
>DATGXU010000504.1:0-3841 GCA_035298685.1 Magnetospirillum sp.
AGTCGCTCAGGCCGGCGCGTTCGGTCAGGCCTTCCGCCAGCCGCGCCGGCAGCACCTCGGCCAGCACCGTCTTGGCTTCGGCCTTGGGGCGGGAGTTCTTGCGCTCCACCAGCCAGGCGGCGACGTCGGTGTCGGGCAACAGGTTGACGACGATGTCGCCGCCTTCGCGCCAATAGGACGAAATTTGCAGGATGGCCGGCCCCGACAGGCCGCGATGGGTGAACAGCACCGCCTCGCGGAAGCGGGTCTTGCCGCAGCTCACCACCGCGTCCACGGCGATGCCGGTCAGCGCCCGCATGAAGTCCAGATCGGCGGCGGTGAAGGTCAGCGGCACCAGCGCCGGGCGCAACTCGGTGACCCCCAGCTCGAGCCGGCGTGCCAGATGATGGGCAAAGTTGCTGGCGCCCAGCTTGGGGATGGACAGGCCGCCGGTGGCCACCACCACGCTGGCGGCGGCGACCGGGCCGGCTTCGGTGAGCACCGTATAGGGGCCGTCGCCCTCGACGTCGGCCACGCGGACGCCCAGGCGGAACTCCACCGATCCGGCGCCGCATTCGTCCATCAGCATATTAAGGATGTGGGCCGAGGTTTCGTCGCAGAACAACTGCCCCAGCTCGCGCTCGTGAAAGGCGATGCGGTATTGCTTCACCAGATCGACGAAATGGTTCTGGGTGAACCGCTTCAGCGCCGATTTGGCGTAATGGGGATTGGCCGACAGGTATCGCTCGGGCGCGACGTTCCGATTGGTGAAATTGCACCGCCCGCCGCCCGAGATCAGGATCTTTGCGCCCGGCTTTTCATTATGATCCAACACCAGAACGCGGCGGCCGCGATTGCCGGCGATGGCTGCGGCCATCAGCCCGGCGGCGCCTGCGCCGATGACCACGACATCGAACATGAGGGAGCTCTCGAGGGAAGGGGCGAAGACGGGGGTTATGCCCGATCCGGCGCTGTCTCACAACCCTGGCTCGCAACCCTGGCGGCCGGCGCCGTCGCGGGGGATCGAAAAGGCGAACACCGCGCCCTTGCCTTCCTCGCCGCCCACCCAGATGCGGCCGCCCAGGCGTTCGACGATGCTTTTGGAAATGGTCAGGCCCAGGCCGGTGCCCTGGGGCTTGCCGGTCAGGGTGTCGCCCACCTGCTGGAATTTGTCGAACACCATCTGGCGTGCCCAAGTGGGGATGCCGGGGCCGTTATCGGCAACGGTGACACGCAGGCCCTCGCCGTCCGCTTCCAGCGTCACCTGAACCACGCCCTTGCCGGGCTCGACGAACTTGACCGCATTGGACAGCAGGTTGATCACCACCTGCATCAGCTTGTCGCGGTCGGTGATCAGCGGCGGCAAGGGGGGCAGCCGGGCTTCCAGCACCACGCCCTTTTCCTCGAACAGGCCATGGGTGGCCGCCACCGCGTCGGCCACCACGGTGGCGGGATCGGTTTCGCTCCACACCCAGGCCATGCGGCCCGATTCGATCTTGGCGACGTCGAGAACCTGATTGATCAGCCGGGTCAGCCGCTCGCTTTCGCGGATGATGATGGACAGGAAGTTCTGGCGCTGGGTTTCGTCCAGGGCGGGATTGTCGAACAGGATTTCCGAGAACGACCGGATCGAGGTCAGCGGCGTGCGCAGCTCGTGCGTCACCGTGCTCATGAAATCGTCCTTCAGGCGGTCCAGTTCCATCAGCCGCTGGTTGGCGGCCTTGAGTTCGGCGGTGGCCTCCTCGAGCTTCTGCGAATAGGCGATGATCTGGCTGGCTTCGTCCAGGATGTCCATCACCTCGTCCAAACCGACGGTTTCGCCCTTGGCGACCGACGCCACCATCACCCGCGCCGATGCGGTGCCGATGGCGCCCGCCAGCAGATGCTCGGCCACGCCCACCAATTCGGAATCCGCTTCGCGCACTTTCTTCAGGTCGATCCCGCGCCGGCGCGCCCAGTCGTCGAAGGCCCGATCCGCCCGCTCGCGGCCGACGAAGCGCGCCGTCAGGGTGCGAAGCTCGTCGATGCCGGCGGTGCCGCGCCAGAAATGCGGGTGGCCGTGCTCGCCGCCCGGGCGCAGGGCGTCGACGAACAGCGCCGCCTGGATGCGCTCGATGGCGCTGTGGGTGGTCAGCATGGACACCAGGATGTAGGCGCCCACATTGGCCAGCAAACTCCACACCAGCGAATGGGTGACCGGCTCCAGGCCGCTCAGCCCGAACAGCGCATAAGGTTTCAGCAGATCCACGCCGAAAATGCCCGAATCGACGAAGGCGCGCGAAATCCATCCCGACCGGGCGAAGGACGGCAGCAACAGGGTATACAGCCAGACCAGGAAGCCGGCCGACAGACCGGCCAGCGCGCCCTTGGCGGTAGCACCCTTCCACAGCACGCCGCCGATCAGGGCGGGGGCGAACTGGGCGGCGGCGCAAAAGCTGACCAGCCCGATCGACACCAGCGCATAAGACTCGCCGATCAACCGCACATAGGCGTACCCCAGCAGGACGACGGCGACGATGGTGCCCCGGCGGATGGCCAGCAACAGGCCCGACAAATCCGTCCGCTCGGCCAGCCCCAGCCAGCGCACGCGCAGCAGCACCGGCATCACCAGGCCGTTGCACACCATGGTGGACAGGGCGACGGTTTCCACGATCACCATGCTGGCCGCCGCCGACAATCCGCCCAGGAAGGCCACCACTGCCAGAACCTCGGCGCCGTTGGCCAAAGGCAGGGCAAGCACGTAAAGGTCGGGGTTGACCTGGTCGCCAAAGGCCAGTCGGCCCGCCACCGCGATGGGCAGCACGAAAAGATTGATCAGGAACATGTACAGCGGAAACATCCACACCGCCTTGGCGACGTGGCGTTCGTCCACGTTCTCGATCACGCTGACCTGGAACTGGCGCGGCAGGCACACCACCACCAGCATGGACAGCAGCGTCTGCGCCACCCAGTCGCCATAGGCGCTGGGACCGGGCAGGGTGAACAGCCGGCTGATTTCGGGCCGCGCCGCCCCTTGGGTGAAGACGTCGCCGAAACCACGGTAAAGGCCGAAGGTGACAAAGGCCCCCACCGCCAGAAAGGCCACCAGCTTGGCGACGGACTCGAAGGCGATGGCGGCCACCATGCCCTCGTGCCGTTCGGAAGCGTCGATGTGGCGCGTGCCGAACAGGATGGCGAAGGCCGCCAGCGAGCATGCCACCAGCAGCGTGGTGTCGCCCAGGATGGGCAGCGGCGGGGCGGCGGTGACGTCGGGCCACGCCCGCAGCACGGTGAAGGTGGTGGAAACCGCCTTAAGCTGCAGCGAGATGTAGGGCATGATCCCCACCACCGCGATCACCGACACCAATCCGCCCACCAGCGCCGACTTGCCGTAGCGGGCGGAAATGAAGTCGGCGATCGAGCTGATGCGGTGGGCCTTGCCGATGCGCACCATCTTGGCCAGCACCGCCGCCGACAGGCACATCATCAGCGTCGGCCCCAGATAGACGGGCAGAAAGCCGACGCCGTTGGTGGCGGCGCGGCCGACGCTGCCATAGAACGTCCAACTGGTGTGGTAGACGGCGATGGACAGCGCATAGGTGAACGGGTTGGCGATCAGCGAGCGCCCCTGTTCCGCCCGGCGGTCGCCGATCCAGGCGATGGCGAACAGCAGCAGCAGATAGGCGAACGAGATGGCGGCGACCACCGGGCCGTTCATGGCGGCCCCCAATCGTCGCCGGACCGCTCCACCACCAGCACCAGCAGGACGATCAGCCCCAGCCAGCCGCCGAACAGCCAAAGGTACAACAGCGGTATGCCGCCGACGGCCACATTGCGCGAGGCGACCGCCAGGAACGGCGGCATGAACAGCAAAAGCCCCAGC
>DATGXU010000505.1:0-4285 GCA_035298685.1 Magnetospirillum sp.
GTGCCCTCCAGCAGTTCGGGGCAGAAGCGGCTGAGCGCCTGGGGGACGTTGCGGTCCTCCATGAAGCCGAACCGCAGCCGGACCCGAAAAAAGCCGTTGCCCAGCGGCTGAACCTGGCAGCGGCTTTCCTTGCGCACATAGGCCAGGTTCTCGCTGGTGACGGCGACGATCACGTTGCGCTCGTGCAGCACGCCGTTGTGTTCCAGGTTGTGCATCAGCGCGGGCGGCACGATCTCGGGGATGCTGGTCATGAAGATGGCGGTGCCGACGGCGCGGCTTTCGACCCCCGCCGTTTGCCCCACGAAATCGTCGAGCGCGGTCACCTCGTGCCGCAACCGCCAGGCCACCAGCCGCTTGCCCTGGCGCCAGGTGGTCATGATCGCCACGAACAGGGCGGCCGAGCAGATGGGCAGCCAGCCGCCGGCGGGGATCTTCATGGCGTTCGAGGCAAAGAACGCCACGTCCACCGCCATCATGGGCAGGCCCACCACCGCCACCAGCCAACGCGGCCAATGCCAAGCCCGCCTTGCCACGATCAGCAGCATGAACCCGGTGGCGATCATGGTGCCCGACACGGCAAGGCCGTAGGCGCCGGCCAGACTGCCCGAGCTGCGGAAGCCCAGCACCAGGATCAGCACGGCGCCCAGCAATTCCCAGTTCAGCATCGGCATGTAGATCTGGCCGGCATCCTCGGACGAGGTGTGGCAGATCTCCATGCGCGGCCAATAGCGCAGCAGGATGGCCTGGCGGACGATGGAATAAGCCCCGGAAATCACCGCTTGCGAGGCGATGACGGTGGCGACCGCCGCCAGCACGATCAGCGGCATCCACGCCCAGTCGGGCGCCATGCGGTAGAACGGGTTGTCCAGCGCGCCGGGCTTGTCCAGCAGCAGCGCCCCCTGGCCCAGGTAATTGAGCACCAGCGCCGGCATGGCGACGAAGAACCAGGCATAGCGGATCGAGCGGCGGTTGAAATGGCCCATGTCGGCGTACAGGGCCTCGGCCCCGGTCAGCACCAGCACCACCGCCCCCAACAGCATGAAGGCCCGCAGCGGATCGTCCAGCATCAGCCGCAGCGCGTGACTGGGCAGCAAAGCCTGCAGGATTTGCGGCTGCTCGACGATGCGGGCGATGCCCAGCGCCGCCAGGGTGGCGAACCACACGATCATCACCGGCCCGAACAGCGCGCCCACCCGGGCGGTGCCCTGGCGCTGCATGGCGAACAGCGCCGTCAGGATGGCCACGGAAATGGGGATGACCCAGTGGCTGAGATGGGGCAGGGCGATCTGGACGCCCTCGACCGCGCTCAACACCGAGATGGACGGGGTGATGATGGCGTCGCCGAAGAACAGCGCCGCCCCCACCAGCCCGACGGCGGTCACCAAGCGCGCCAGACGCGGCAAATCCCCCATCTGGCGATGGGCCAGCGCCATCAGCGCCAGTACGCCGCCTTCGCCCCGGTTGTCGGCGCGCAGGACGAAACCGACGTATTTGATCGCCACCACCACGATGATCGACCAGATCAGCAGCGACAGCACCCCCAGCACGTGCGGCGGCGTGGGCGCCAGGCCGTGGGCAAAGCATTCGCGCACCGCATAAAGGGGGCTGGTGCCGATATCGCCGAAGACCACGCCCAGAGCCGCCACCACGCGGTTGGCGGTGCGCTGGCGCTTGCGTCTGTCGCCCTCCACCTTCGCCTCCACTGGCACCCTTTCGGTAGGTAGGTGGGCAGGCGGGCGGCGGGATGCCGCCCCCTTCCGCCATCGCGCAAGCGGGTGCTGCCAAAGAGTGCAAAAGAAAACGCGCCGGCGAGGGGAAGCCGGCGCGTTGACGAGGGGAGGTGAAGGGCCCGTGGAAGGCCAGGGGGGTTACGAGGCGGCGATCATGATGTCCGACGCGGCCAGCGAATGGACATTCAAGGTGGCGATGGTGACGGCGGCGCCGCGGCCGGAACCGTCGGCATCGTAGCGCAGCGCGCCGGTGGTGGTGTTGAACAGGAAGTGCTGGGCGGTGGTGGTGGCGCCGCCGTTGGCGCTGGCCCGGAACAGCCCGGCCGACAGCGAGCCGGCGCCGACGCCGCCGAAATTGGCGCTGGTCAACACCAGCTTGTCGCCCTGCTTGCTGTTGAAGTCGGTGATGGTGTCGCCGGCGTCCACCGGGCCTGTGAAGCGGAAGTTGTCGGCACCGGCGCCGCCGGTCAGGCGGTCCGCGCCAATGCCGCCGGTCAGGGTGTCGTTGCCGGCGCCGCCGACCAGGGTGTCGTCGCCCGCGTTGCCCACCAGCTGGTTGGCGACGGCGTTGCCGGTCAGGGTGTCGTTGCCCTTGCCGCCGCCGACGTTCTCGATGTTCAGCAGGGTGTCGGTACCGGCGCCCAGGGTGTTCTGCGCGGTGGCGACGCCAAGGTTCACCTTGACCCCGGCCTTGACGCCGAAATAGTTGGCGGTGTCGATGCCGGCGCCGCCGTTGATGTTGTCGTTGCCGACGCCGCCGAACAGGTTGTCGTTGCCGACGCCGCCCAGCAGGGTGTCGTTGCCGTTCTCGCCGAACAGCACGTCGTCGCCGCCCAGGCCGCTGAGGGTGTCGTTGCCGGCGCCGCCGAACAGGTCTTCGGCGGTCAGGCTGCCGACCATGCTGTCGTTGCTGGTGCTGGTGGCAAGGACGAAGTTGCCGGCCGACAGGTCGTCGATGGTCTTGCCCATGATCAGCAGGTTGATGCCGTAATTGTCGTTGCCGGTGGTGTTCATCGTCACGCCGTACTGGGAATTCTGCGCCAGGCCGAGAATGGTGGCGAAGTCCGAGATGCCGTGGGCGGTCAGGTCGATGCGGTCCTTGGCAGCGTCGAAGTCGACGACCACGTTGCGCTGATAGCCCTCGGTCTCGCCGATGACGAACATGTCGTAGCCGTCACCGCCGTTCAGCGCGTTGTCACCCTCGCCACCCTTCAGGATGTCGTTGCCGGTGCCGCCATACAGCTTGTCGCGGCCGGCGCCGCCTTCCAGCACGTCGTTGCCGGTGCCGCCGTACAGGGTGTCGTGGCCGTCGTCGCCGTACAGACGATCGTCGTCGTCCTCGCCATACAGCACGTCGTTGCCTTCCTGGCCGTGCATGTCGTCGTTGCCCATGCCGCCGAACAGGTCGTCAAGGCCGCCGCTGCCCCACACGTTGTCGTCGTTGACGTCGGTGTTGAGGATGACGTTGTCGGCAGTCAGTTCGGAAGCCGACACGCCATACAGCGCCAGCCGGCTGACCGTGCCGTCGTTGCGGATGTCCAGCCAGGTGGTGCCGGCCGCCTCGGACACCAGCTTGCGGACGGTTTCCAGGCTCGAGATGCCCAGCTGCGACAGGTCCAGCTTGTCGGCCTGGACGTCGAAATCCATGATCTGGTCGTAGCCGCCAGCCCAGTTGAAGGAATGGACGAACACGTCGGTACCGTCGCCGCCGGTCATCTGGTCGGCGCCGTCGCCGCCGATCAGGGTGTCGTTGCCGGCATAGCCGTACAGGCGATCGTTGCCGTAGGCGCCTTCGACCCAATTGTCGTCGACATCGCCGCGCACGGTCTGATCCTGCCACATCCAGTCGTCGTACGACTCATCCTCGCCGTCGTTCGAGCAATCGCCGTCGTCGGACCAATCGTCCGCCTGATCGTCGTTCCAGTCGTCGTAGCAGCGGATGTTGGCCTGGGGGGCAGGATTCAGAGTCGCCATGATGGTTCTCCTTCAGTCCGAAAAATTCCATCAAATTGCGAGGAATTTTTCTCTTTATTCGAAGTAACGCGAATGTATTCGCATCACCAATGGGGTTAACCGGAGACTGCTATTGCATGAATACTATGTCAACGGGATTCTTGCGGATTGGCGCAAAAAGAATCCATCAAGTGCTGGCCGCAGACATTAGTGCAGGCACGACGAATCATATATGGCCTTGATATTGTTCGTGTTTTATCGACACGCCCCGATTCGCACCTAGCCCGGACGGGCGGCTAGCCCGCGCGCCGATGGGCAAGGAACGTGGAAAATGGCCCTAAAGATTTCAGATAATTTTATGGATTTATTCTTTGAAGACTTGGGCAAGTCTACAGACTTCACCCTATCTCTGTCCAAATGCCCACCAGCCGGTCGCCGTACGGCGACCGGGGCATGGATGAAACGGCAGGTGATGGGCTGGTGGGCGGCGGGGCTCAGGCGCCCAGGCGGCGCACCAGATCCTCGGCGAAGGTGGACAGGGTGTCGTCGCGGGCACCCATGATCACCAGGCGGTCGCCGGGGCGGGCCTGGGCCAGCAGGTG
>DATGXU010000506.1:0-5128 GCA_035298685.1 Magnetospirillum sp.
GGGGCGCTGGGATGGGGTGGCCGGGGGTGGGCGGTGGCGGCTGTCGCTGGGCCATCGCCGGCTGGCGATCATCGACCTGGAAGGCGGCGTTCAACCCATGGTGGCGCCGGGCGAGCGGGCGGTTCTGGTGTTCAACGGCGAGATCTATAACTTCGCCGAATTGCGGCCCGAGCTCGAGGCCGCGGGCCACCAGTTCCGCACCCATTCCGACACCGAGGTGCTGTTGGCCGCCTATCTGCAATGGGGGGTGGAATGCGTCGGGCGGCTGCGCGGCATGTTCGCCTTTGCCCTGTGGGACGCGCCGCGCGAGCGGCTGTTCCTGGCCCGCGACCGCTTCGGCAAGAAACCGCTTTACCTGTGGCAGGACGGCGAGGGCGCCCTGGTCTTCGCGTCCGAGATCAAGGCGTTGCTGGCCCATCCCCGGGTGCCGGCCGAGCTGGACCGCGCCTCGGTGGCCGAATACCTGGCGTGGCGGTACGTGCCGGGGCCGCACACCCTGTTCGCCGGCATCCGCAAGCTGCCGCCGGCCAGTTGGGCCATGTGGGAGAACGGCCGCCTGACCGAGGCCTCGTACTGGTCGCCGCCCGATGCCGGCGATCGCCCGTCCCAAACGGTGCCCGCCAATCCGGTGGCCGGGTTCACCCAATTGCTGGACGAGTGCGTGCGCATCCGCATGGTTTCGGATGTACCCTTCGGCGCCTTCCTGTCGGGCGGGCTGGATTCGTCGGCGGTGGTGGCGCTGATGAGCCGGCATTCCGCCTTGCCGGTGAACACCTTTTCCGTCGGTTATGCCGAGGCCAATTACAGCGAGCTGAAATATGCCCGCATGGTGGCCGACCAGTTCCGCACCAACCACCACGAACTGGTGATCGCCGCCGACGACGTGATCGCCGATCTGCCGCGCCTGACCCGGTTCCGCGACGCGCCTGTCGCCGAGCCCGCCGACGTGCCCATCCATCACCTGTCAAAGGCGGCGCGTGAGACGGTCAAGATGGTGCTGACCGGCGAGGGATCGGACGAGGTGCTGGGGGGGTATCCCAAGCACCGGGCCGAGCCGCTGGTGGCCATGTATCACCGGGCGGTTCCGCAGCCGCTGCATCATTTCCTGGTCGAGCCGCTGGCTAGCGCCTTGCCCTATGGCTTCCGGCGCGCCAAGACGGTGGCGAGGGCGCTGGGCCTGCGTGATCCGCGCAAGCGCCTGCCGGGGTGGTTCGCGGCGCTGTCGCCTGCCCAGGTGGGGCGGTTGCTCGCCTTGCCGGTCCCCGAGCGCACGCTGGACCCGCGCCCGTTCCGCGTCGCCAAGAAGCAAAGCCCGCTACGGCGCGCCCTGGCCTTCGACCAGATGTCATGGCTGCCCGACAATTTGCTGGAACGGGGCGACCGCATGACCATGGCCGCCGGCATCGAGGCGCGCATGCCGTTCATGGATCACGTGCTGGCCGCCCATGTGGCCGGGCTGCCCGATGCCTGCCGGGTGCGGGGGCTGACCGGCAAATGGCTGCTTCGCCAGGCCATGGCCCCCATGCTGCCCGAGGCGGTGCTGCACCGCCCCAAGGTGGGCTTTCGCGTGCCGGTGAACCTGTGGTTCCAGGACAAGCTGCGCGGATGGGTGACCGATCTGTTGCTGTCTTCGAGCTCGCTGACCCGCGACTGGTATCACGTCGATCGCCTGGCCCGGCTGGTGGACGAACATGTCAGCGGGCGGCATAACCACGAGAAGGCGTTGTGGATGCTGGTGACGCTGGAGCTGTTCCAGCGCGAATACCGGCTGCGCTGACCGGGCGGCGCCACGCCAGCGCCGCCATCCCCACCGTCACCATCCACACCGCCACCGTGCCCGACGGCATGTTGGACAGGATGGATTGCTCGGTCAGGCCCTTCAGCACGATGTACAGCACCAGAATGTCGCGCACCGGGCTGGGGGCGCGCAGGAACACCCGCATCTGGCACAGCAGCACCCCCATCAGCAGGGCAAAGCCGACCACGCCCAGATACAGCAGCGACTGAAGATACAGATTGTGGGCGTGGGTGATCTTCCAGCGGACGAAGCCCTTGAACAGCATCATGCCCGAGGCGGCGCCATGGCCCAGCAACGGCGCTTCGGCGATGCGGTCCAGCACATAGGGCCAAATGTCCAGCCGGCCCGACAGCGACAGGATTTCCACCGAATGGCCCGAGCGCGAGATCAGCGACAGCAGATCGGGCGGCAGCATGGCGGCGAAACCGCCCATGGCTTCCAGCAGCAGCACGCCGCCGATGGTCACGGTCAGCGTCGGCACCATCAGCAGCCAGCCGCCGCGCCGATAGGCCAGGAAGGCGAAGACCGAGGCGACCATGGCCAGCGGCGGAATGCGCGACTGGGTCATGGCCGCCGTGGCGATGCCGGCGGCCATCAGCAGCCACAGGCCCAGCCGCCCCCAGCCCCGCGCCCGCAGGGCCAGCGCGGCGACGGCGAAGGTGAACAGCGCCGACACCTCGGCCAGGGGGATGGGATGGTCGGTCAGGCCGCGCAGGCGGTCGGGCTCGCCGGTGCTGCCGGGGCTGGGCGGGGTCAGGCCCATGGCGAAGGGGGCAATGGCCAGCGACGGCAGCACGATCAGCCCGGCGCCCAGCGCCACCGCCTGCAGCACTTGCCGTTCGTCCAGCACGGTGGCCGCCGCCAGCCCGAACAGCAGCATCCAGCCGTAAGCCACCGCCGACTGGATGGTGTAAAGCGGTGTCGGCGACCACATGGCCGACAGCGCCATCAGCACGACCAGCGCGCCGGCGAAGATCACCGGTGGCCGCCCCAGCAGCCAGCCGCGCGCGCTGACGCGGATCACCCCCACCATGCCGCAGCCCAGCCAGACCAGCCCCTTCACCAGAACCTGGGCATCCACCGACTTGTCGTTCCAGGCGCGGGCGCGAAAGTTCGAATCGGTCAGGAACATCAGCAGCGCCAGCGCCACGATGAAGGCCCAGGAATCGCCGCGCATCAGCGCCAGCATCAGCGGGATCGCCCAGATCAGGGCGATCACCGCCAGCGGCACGCCCAACAGGGATTGCTGCTCGGGGTTCAAGGCCGGCACCATCATGGAGAGGGCGAACGCCGCCGCCGCCAGCACGGCGAAGGCGCGGGCCGCCGGGCGGGGCAGCGGGGTCAGGTGCTTGTCCATGGTTTCTCCCGAAGCAGAAGGGCCAGGGCGGCCAGCCCCGACAGCACGATCCCGCCGGTGATCCCGGCCATGGCGCCGCCCAGGCCCCAGGCGGGCACCAACGCCACGCACAGGCCGACGCCCACCACCGCCGACAGCACGCGCCCCCGGAACAGCAGATCGGGCCGGCGCAGCAGGAACAGCGCGGTTTCCAGCGGATAGACGAACACCACCGCCACATGAACGATGGCGAACCAGGCCAGCGCGGCGGTGGGATCGCCGTAGCGGGGGCCGTAAACCAGCCCGACCAGCCAGTCGCCGGCCACCACCAGCAGCACCACATAGGGCAGGGTCATGGCGGCCATGGCGCCGGTGGTATGGGTCAGCGCCCGGCGCAGACCGGCGATGCCGTCGGCCGACAGCGCGCGGGCGGCGCGCGGCTTGTCAAAATTGTCGACGGCGGTGGCGGCGGTGGACAGCGGTTGGGTGAAGTTGCGCATGGCCTGGAACAGCGCCACCGGTCCCGGCCCGGCCAGCGCCCCCAAGATCAGCGGCGGCAGGTGTCCATAGCCGTTATAGGCAAGGTTGCTGGCCACCGACCAGCCGATGAAATGGGCCAGATTGCCCAGGAACTGCCGGAATGGCGGTGGCGTTTCCGGCTTGGGCAGGCGGGGCGCCAGCAACGCGCACAGCAGGGCGGCGCCGCCATTGGCGACGACGAAGGCCGCCGCGGCGAATTCAAGCCGATGGCTGGCCACCGCCACGGCGATGCCGCCAATGTACAAGGCGGCGTAGGCGGCGGCGGCGGCGACGGTGCCGCCGAAACGATCCAGCTGGATCAGCCAGCGGCGGCGGAATTCATAGGTAAAGCTGGGCACCACGAACAGGGCGGCCAGCACGAAGGCCGTGACCATCCAGTCGGGGGCGTCGAACAGCGGCAGCGCGGCGGCGACGATGCCCAAGGACGTGGCTGACAGGATGGTGGTCCACAACGACAGCCGCCGCCATGCCGGCGCCTCGGCCACCAGCACGGCGGGGTCGGCGGTGTGGATGACGAACGGCACCACCACCGCCGAACGCTGGATGTTGACCACGAACAACAGGGTCAGCCAGGCGAAGGAAAAGGTGCCGAAGGTGTCGGCGTCGAAGCCGCGCGCCAGCAACAGCAATCCCAGGAAATTGGCACCCGAGATCATGCCCTGTTCCAGCAGCGACAAAGCGCGGACGCGATCGGCGGCGATGCGGGCGAGCACTGCGGCGGCGCCGCCCCACGACGGCGCCGGCAACGGGGGCTGGCGCATGCCTACTCCTTGGCGTTGGGCCGGGGGGCGAACACATAGCGGGCAAGCAGGGCGGCGCGGCGATAGCGCATGCGCAACAGCGCCCGCAACGCCCGCCATCGCTGGTCGCCGCCGCGAAGAAGCGGGCTGGCCAGCACCTGGGCGGCCTTGACCACCGGCGGCGACGCCATGGCCAGGGTATAGGCGGCCCATTTCAAGCGAAACAATTCGTCGTCCGCCATCAGGTTGAAGGCGTGCCAGGCGGTGCGTTCGGCTTTCTTGTCCAATTCGGTGAAGCTGTGGCGGGCCGGATGCCTGACCCGTGCCTTGGCGCCATAGGCGATGCGATAGCCCAGGCGGCTGGCGCGCCGGCCCCATTCCAGATCCTCGGGCTGGCGGCCGTCGCGGAACGGCCCCACCGCTTCGAACACCCGGCGGTAGACCAGGATGTTGGCACCACAGGCGAAGTGCTTGCGCCGCACATAGCGTTCGCACTCGAAGCCGAACACCTTGTCATAAAGCTCGGCATCGGTGGGGTCGTCCTCGTCGGCGGCGAACACCTGAACGTCGCCGCCGACGATGTCGACGCCTTGGCTCAGCAGCATCACCCCATGCACCAGCCAGCCGGCGTCGGGCCGGCAATCGGAATCGGTGAAGGCCAGGATGGGCCCCGAGGTGTCGGCCACGCCGCGATTGCGGGCCGACCCGCACCCC
>DATGXU010000507.1:0-1523 GCA_035298685.1 Magnetospirillum sp.
TCGCGCGCAAGCCGGCCCCCAAGCCGGTGGCGAAACCGGTGGTGAAGGCCAAGCGGCCGGTGGCCAAAGCGTCGGCCAAGGACGAAGACTGGGCCGAATTCTAGGTCCTGGAAAACGAAACAGGCCGCTCCGGGAAACCGGAGCGGCCTTTTCTTTTGAGCAATGCGCGACGCTTAGCGCGCCAGCAATTTCAGATCGACATCGCCGCTGCGACTGCGGGCCTGCACCGGACGCGGACGCTCGGGCGACAGGTCATAGCGGACCTCATCGGCATAGGACTTGCCTGCCGAGCGGGTTTCGTCCACCAGCGCCCCCAGAATGGCGACGCCGCCGGTGGCGATCACCAGGGCCGAGTTTCCCCAAATCCAGCCATCGGCACTGGCGTTCAGCGTATACGAGCTGGGGCGGAACCCAGGCGCCCGGCACGTCACCGTGACCGGCGAAGCGGCGGCAGGCACGGTGACGGTGGCCGGGGTGTCGACGCTGGCGGAAAAGCCTTCATAACCGGCCAGATCGCACCGCGCCTTGTCCGGATTGGTACGGATCAGCACATCCGAACTGGTGGAACTGACCACCGAGGCGCAGGCGGCCAGGCCCATCAGCCCGGCGACACCCAACAACATCCTGATCCCCCGACTCGGCCGCATGCCTGCACCCCCGACAAAATGCGGCGGCCACTATCCCAAGGGGCAACAGCCTAGGCAAGAGGATTGCGCCCCCCTGCCCTATATCAACAGCAAGCGTTCGCCCGCCTTCACCTCGGGAGCAGGTTCGTAGGCGACCAGCCAATAGCCGCCCTTGGCGTGCCAGCGCGCGGTCAGGTACTCTTCGGTCGCCTCGCGATCTCCACCCACATGGACAGCCGCGACCTCCAGGGCCTCCTCGGCCGAGTCGGCCACCCGCTCCAGCACCTCGGTAATGCGGAAAGGCTGGCTGTCATGGCCGGGGATGGTTGTTTGAATGACGACGAGAGGCATAGCCCGAACTGCTCCTGGCGAAGGTGTGGTGACACCGCTTAGGTACCGCCGCCACCTTGCCGGAGCGTTAAGCCTCAGCCCGGCCGCCCATCTGCGCGCGGACGTGTCACGATCGGGAAATAGACCACGACGAACAGCAGCCATGCCAGCGCCCACAGCGTTCCGCCCGCATGGGTCAGCCCCATTTGGGCTTCGGGCACCAGCGGGGCCAGCACGCGCAGCACCGTTCCCGCCGACAACAGCCCATAGGCCGCCACCGTCGCCTTGGACACCTGGAGCGGCCGACCGGCATGTCCCAGCGCCGCGCGGCTCATGACGCCCAGCACCATGGTGCCGACGCAGCCGGCCGTCAGCGCATGCACGGCAGCGGAAAACGGCAACACCTCGGTGAAGCTGGCCGCGCCCAACAGCGCCAACCCGATGCCCAGCCACAGGTAGCCCAGGTGCAGCACCCACAGGATGGGATTGGACAGCGTGCGCAAACCATGCCACCGCGACAGCCGCAGCAGGTGGATGCCGGCCGCCGCCAGCAGCGCCACCCCCGCC
>DATGXU010000508.1:0-5035 GCA_035298685.1 Magnetospirillum sp.
GGATCACATCATGGCCAGCGGTCAGGTGAACCGCACAAACAGGCCGGACACATGACTGCACCCAGCTCGGTCGCGAAGAACGTCGAATTTCCCTTGCAACGCAGGGGCCGTCCACACATGGGCGCAGAAGCGACACGCCTCATATTTGAGGCTCGTCGCTCTAAGGCGTCAGGCCCCCGCCCGTGACGGCGGGGGCCCGACGCCATCATCCATTACCGGCCGACGGCGACCACGCCCTTCATCCCGGATTCGTAATGGCCGGGGACGTTGCAGGCGAATTCGATGTCGCCCGCCTTGTCGAAGGTCCACACCAGTTCGCCGCTACCGCCCGCCGGCACCAGAACGGCGTTGGCGCCGCCATTGCCGTGGGCATGGGCATGCCCCGAGGCCATGGCCTGACGATGGGCGGCCTGGGCCGCCGCGTCGCCCAGGGTGAAGTCGTGATCGATCGTGCTTTCGTTGCGCAGCGTGAACCTGATGGTCTCGCCGCGCTTCACCTCGACCTTGGTGGGCGCGAAACTCATGTCGCCCAGCGTCACCGCGACGGTGCGGGTGGCAGTGGGCGCCGCCATGGCGTGATCGTGCATGTGCTGATGCTCTTGCCCGGCCAGCGCCGGCACGGCGGCCGTCAGCGCCAACGCCATCACCACCGCCCGCATCATTGGCGCACCTCGCCATTGAAGCGCATGAACGGCGTGGCGCCGTCGGGGCCGAAGGCATAGACCACGAACGGTTCCGGCCGCCCCGACATGCCGGGCGATCCCTGGGGCATGCCCGGCGCCGCCAGCCCGGTGACCTTGGGCCGTTCGGCCAGCAGCTTGGCGATGGCTTCGGCCGGCACATGGCCTTCGATCACATAGCCGTCGATCACCGCGGTGTGGCAGGACTGCATGGCCTCGGGGACGTGCAGTTTCTGCTTCATCGGGGCGACGTCATCCATGGTGACCACGTTCGCCGTGTGGCCCTTGGCCTTCATGTGGTCCACCCAGCCGGCGCAACATCCGCAGCTTTCGGCCTTGTAGACGGTCATCGCCTCGCCGGCGGCCCAGGCGGGAAAAGCCAGCGCGGCCAGCATCGCCGCCAGCGCGCCGCGCGTCGTCTTGTTCATCATGCTCGCAACTCCTTGACGGGCGCCGCGTCGGGGCGCCCTTCGCCATTATGGAAAAGATCGGTCGTGGCGGATCAGGAGCGCGGCGGCCGCAGCGGCGGCGGCCAGCGGGTCGAGGTTTGGGAAAGCTTGCGGGGGAATGGTCGCCGGATCTCGGCCACCATGGGGACGGCGGCGGCCAGCACCGCCAGCGGCGGCATCACCGCATGCAGGCCGCACAGGGCGGCACAAGCGGCGCTGCCGGCATGATCATGGGCCTGGGCGTTGACCGGCACCCCGTCGTCGCACGGATCGGCGCAGCCATGATGATCGGCGGAAACCGATGGCGGCACCGGCGCAGCCAGCGCAACGCCGGACCATACCGACGCAAGCATGGGCGCCAGTGTCAGGGCCAGGATCGCCAGGATCAGTCTCAGCCGCGCGGTCATGGCCGAATCATACGACGCCGCGCGGCCGGACGGAAGGCCGAAACCGGCCTGGGTCAGGTGATGTTGAACCGGGCCAGGCTTTCGGCCAGATCGTCGCCGAATTGCGCGCCTTTCCGGATCAGGGCGGCACGGGGCGGCAGACCGGCCAGCTTGGGATGGCCCCAGCTGTACGAGGTCAGCACGCCGAACGGAATGCCCTGGGTCACCGGCATGGCGGCCAGGGCGCAGCCCAGATCGACGCCGGTCAGAACCCCCAGCTCCATGGAGGCCACCACCATGTCGGGCTTGGTGTGCACCACGGTTTCCAGTGCCTCGAACGGGTTGCGCACCACCGAAGTGCGATAGCCGCAGGCGGCCAGTTCCCGCTCGACGATGCGGCTCATGGCCTTTTCGGGCACCACCAGCAGCACCTCGACGTTCTTTTTCTCGATGGGGCCGAAATCGACGTCGGCGGCGCGCTTGGCCGGCAGGGCGCGAACCACCGCCGACATGTCGGTGTCGGAAACCTGTTCCCCGTCGGCCAGCTTTTCGATGCGGTCGACGAACACCTGGACCTCGTCCAGTTCCGCCGCGCCGGCCGCCTTCAGTTCGCCCACATACTCGTCCAGGCGGTGGGTCACCAGCTTGATGAGCGGCAGGGCCAGGGCTTGCGCCTGGCTGCGCATGTTGCTGGCCTCGCGCTTGAGCATGGCCAGCCCGTCTTCCGCCGACACGCTCTTCGAGCGCATGTTGCCCAGCAGCACCTGAAGGGCGCTGGCGCTGTCGCGCAGTTCCTCGAAAAACTCGTTGATGACGCGGCGTTCGTTCTCGTTATCGGCCGAATCCTGGCTGGACATGCTTCCCCCCCAAACTCAAACGTCCCCCAAAGGGATACACCAGTTCCGCGCGTAGCGGAACTGGTGCCGTTGACGGATCAGGACAGAATGATGGTCAGGCGCAGGCGGCTTCCCGCACCGGCGTGCGGCCGCACTCGGCGGCGATCATGTCCGCCAGCGTGTAACGGTCGAGCGTCTCGAAGAACGCGCTCAAGCCTTGACTGAACGCCATGCGGGCGATGCAGGCGCCTTGCAGCAGGCACGCGGCCTCGCCGTCGCAATCGCCGTCGTCGCGCATGCAGCGGGCAAGGGCGAAATCTTCCTCGGTGCGGCGGACGAATTCGCCCAGGCGCACTTTCTCGGGCTGGACCAGCAGGCGAACACCGCCATACTTGCCCCGCACTGTTTCAAGGTAACCGGCGCGGCCCAGCTGGTGGACCACTTTGGTCAGATGGTTCTTTGAAATGCCGTAGCAATCGGCGATTTCGCTGATCGTCACCAGGTCACCCTCGCGCAGCCCCACATGCACGAGTACCCGCAACGCATAGTCTGTATGAAGCGTCAGGCGCATTATTCCGACTTCATGTTATCCCCCGATGAAAGCCATCCTCTAACGGTTGCACACATAAGGTCAATACACTATCCGTCATGGCTACCATGCACCCATAAGATAACTGTCATTTGCGACTTTCCTTGCAGCGTCGATCGGGCTACAAGTGTTTGATCGGCAAGGGATGCTGGTTTTGAGCGGGCGAGCCGGCAGAGGGGGCATCGACGTGAACGGGCGGGCTCTTGCGGTGGGATTGATGGCCGCCTGGCTGGTCGTGAGCGGAGCCGCCGCTCGCGAACTGAGGGTCGCCGACACCCACCCGGCGGATTACCCGACCGTGCAGGCGCTTCAGCACATGGCCCGCCTGGTGGGCGAGCGGTCCCGCGGCACGCTGACCATCAAGGTTCTCCACTCGCAGGTGATGGGCGACGAATACGAAACCATTCAGCACGTGCGGGCCGGCGCGCTCGACATGGCGCGGGTCAACCTGACGCCGCTGAATTCCCTGGTCCCCGAGACCATCGTTCCCTCGCTGCCCTATGTGTTCCGCTCGGCCGAACACCTGCATCGGGTCATGGACGGCCCCATCGGCGCCGAGATTTCCAAGGCCATCGAACGCCACGGCTTCGTCGCCCTGGCCTATTACGACGCAGGCGCGCGGTCCTTCTACAACAGCCGCCACCCGATAACCACGCCGGCCGACCTCAAGGGGTTGCGCATCCGTGTCCAGCAATCGCCGGTGGCCGAGGCGATGGTGCGGGCGCTGGGCGCCGACGCGCAGCCGCTGCCCTATGGGCAGGTGGGCATCGGGCTGGATGCGGGGGTGATCGACGGGGCCGAGAACAACTGGACCGCCTATCATGCCTCGGGACATTGCCGCTCGGCGCGCTATTATTCGCCGACCGAACACACCATGGCGCCCGAGGTGCTGCTGATATCGCGCAAGGTCTGGGATGAACTGTCCGCCGCCGAACAGGTGCTGCTGCGACAAGGCGCGCACCACTCGGTAACCACCTTGCGCACCCTGTGGCCGGCGCATGAACGCGCCGCCCGCGACGCCATGGCGGGCATGGGCGTCCAGACCAGCACCGTCGACCACGCCGCCTTCGCCAAGGTCCTGCGGCCGGTTCAGGATCGCCTGGCCAACACCGCCGTCCTCAAGGACCTGCTGCGCCGCACCCGGGCGACGGAATAGCCATGCAGACCGATTCGTCCAGGCACCTCAGCGTCGGCCGGTGGATCCGCCACATTCCCATCCGGTGGCGCATTCCGCTGGTGGTGGCGCTGAATGCCGGCGTGGTGCTGTCGGTGGGCCTGATGGGGTGGAAGGGCGCCACCGTGGTGCGCGCCGATCTTGAAGAGCTGCAGGCGGTGCAGGCCCGCTCGCACCAGCTGTCCGACATCGACGGCCAGGCCAATCGCCTGCAAAGCCTGATCCGGCAGTACCTGAACAACCCGACCGACGAACTGCTGAAGGAAATCGCCCGCCGGTCCGAGGATCTGTTCGCCGCCCTGGCCGCCACCACCCAGGATGCCGGCATGTCCACCGAGATCGGACAGTTGAACGACGCGGCGCGCCGCTTTGTCGCCGGCTTCCAGCAATTGAAGGGCATCAACGCCGAAATCGCCCACATCTACGAAAGCCAGGTGGTTCACACCGCCAGCGAGATGTCGGGTCTGTACGCCATTCTGAATTCCACCACCCGCTCGCGCCCCGGCAGCATGCTGGCGCCCGCGCTGGTACGATCGCACGAGGATTTCGTCGAATCGGTGATCGCCATCAACAATTTCTACTTCAACCCCAGCCAGGCCAAGGCGGCGGCGGCCCACGACACGCTGGCGCGCGTGATCGAGACGATGCCGGTGCTGGTGGAACTGGCGGGCAGCGAGTTGCAGCGGGACGCCCTGCACGTCATCGCCTCGCGGGCGGCGACGCTGGACGAAGGCATCGAGGCGATCCAGCGCGCCATGGATGACCGCTCCCGCATCCTGGCCAACGAGGTGGACGCCAACCAGGCGATCATGGCGGCGGCCATCGACCGCCTGATCGTCCAGGGCCATGCGCGGGAAACCACGCTGCAAAACCAATCGCACGTGCTGCTGCGCCAGGTGGCCGGCGCGGGCACCACGCTGG
>DATGXU010000509.1:0-1534 GCA_035298685.1 Magnetospirillum sp.
CAGCCACAGCGAGGCCGGCTCCGGCACCTCGGAGCAGCCCGGCATGCTGGCCGTGCAGGCGAACTGCGCGGCGCGGCCCATGAAGATCTGCTCGTAGCCGTTGTTGAGATCGCGCCCGAAGGGCACGCCGCCCTTGAGGTCGCCCGTGCAGTTGCCGGGCGTGGTGGCGGCGTCGCAGCCCAGGCGGATGTCGGCGTGGAAGGTGTACTTGGCCAGGTCGGCATCCAGCACGGTGGCGAACAAGCTGTTCATCTGCGCGTTCAACTCGGGGAACAGGATGGCGTAGGCGGCCTCGTTGGCGCCCAGGTTGTGGTCCACCGGCTTGTTGCTGGTGGTGCTGCATGAGACCGGGATGCCGAAGTTGTTGCGGCAGATGGCGCCGCCGGACAGCACGTAGTCGGTGCTGTTGTTGTCTCCGGCCAGGGGGCCGGTGCCGAGCGAGGTGTAGCTGCCGACGTTCCCCATGAAGGTGCCGCCGCCGCCCTCGGTGAACAGGGCGTAGCGCCCGGCGCGGTTGGTGAAGTCGTAGTAGCCCAGGTTGGCGCCGGTGTCATCGGTGATCCACATGCGGGCCCAGGCGGCCAGGCTCTCTGTGGCGGTGCCGCCGCTCTTGGTCTGGTTGTTGTTGAAGAAGAAGACCATCTGGTCCGAGGCCAGGAAGGACTTGAGCGAGCTCAGCGAGGCGTCCCAGGTATTGGACAGATTGCCGGTGATGCTGCCCTGCGAGCCGCGCGAGTTGCCGGCATCCGGGCGGAAGAAGGGCGCGCCGCCGGCGCCGTCGGGCGTGCGGTAGGCGTTGTCCATGCCCATGAAGTTGGTGGTGGTCGGGCCGTTCTCGGTGCCTGTGGCGATCACGACCAGGCTGTCGATCTGCCCGGGCGCGGAGGGCACGTAGTAGGGGCAGCCGGCCTTGTTGCCGCCGCATTGATCGATCACCGCGAAGGGCAGGGAGTAGGACTGGCCGTCACCGTATTGCACGTACTGGACGCTGCTCAGGTTCATGGCGGGGCCGGCGTGCGCCAGCGGGCCCAGACCCAGGCCCATGCAGGCCAGGACGACGGACAACAGCCTGGAGGAGAGGTGAAGACAGCGGTCCATGGCAACTCCATGATGTCTTCCCATCCATGACCGACCTTGCGATGGCGGGGGCTGCTGCGAACCCGTCCTGCGATCGCGGCGCATCATGCCGACCCGCCTCGTCAGCACGTCGGCATGCATAGGCCATGCCCATTCCCCCAAAAGGATGAGAAATCAACTGCTTGCAAGGTATGTTCGATCGCAAGGCGAACGAGGCGGCTGGCATTTGTCAAGATTGCCGACACCCTGCTCACCCGCGCATCCGCTCACCCGCTTGCCCACTTGCCCGCTTGCCCGCTTGCCCGCCAGGGTCGCCCGCCGCGCCAAGCGGGTCGCGGCGGGCACTACCATGGGCGCCATGACGGAACATGACCCCCACCTGCCGGCCCCGTCCGCCGGCCTGCCGCCGCGCCTGCTGGCCCGGGGCCTGAGCTGGCATCCCCCGGGTGCCGGGGCG
>DATGXU010000510.1:0-8472 GCA_035298685.1 Magnetospirillum sp.
GGCGCACCCGCCGGTCGGCCAGGATGGGCGAGCCCAGGTTGAGGTCGATGTGTTCGTACACCAGACCGGGCTTGAAAATGACGTCATAGGCCTTGCCGGTGCGCTTTTCGAAGGCGATGGCCTGGTCCAGCGGCAATCCCAGCTCGCCCGCGATCATATCCACGCCGCCCGACAGCAGGTTGGCCTCCAGCGCCGCCGTGTTCTCGATGGTCTTGACCACGATGCGCTTGAACGCCGGCTTGGTGCCCGCCCAGAACTCGTTGGGTTCCAGCACGATATGGCTGCCCTGGGCGACGTCGGTGATGCGATAGGGGCCGTTGTACAGCCCGGGATTGGTGGTGTCCTGGTCGTAGCCGGTGCGGTTGCGATACTCCGCCGGCTTTTCGAAGCGCGGGCGCTCGATATGGGCGGGCAGCAGCCGCAGATCGTTGATGGCGTTGTAGTCGAAGGTCAGCCGTTCCATGTGCAGGACAAAGGTCCGCTTGTCCTTGACCTCGACCTTGAGGATGCGGCGGTACAGTTCCGAATTGGACACCCCCGACAGCGGGTGGCGGCCGGCATCCACGGTGAACAGCACGTCTTCGGTGCTGACCGGGGTGCCGTCGGACCACTTGGCGTCGGCGCGGATGGTGAAGGTCAGCGCCACGCCCTGGCCGCCGCCCGACACCTTTTCCGGCTTGGCCAGCCCGTTTTCGATGGTGGGCAGCGTCTCGCACAGCATGCACACCAGCTTCCAGTTGGCGTCATAGGCGGTGAACGGCCGCAGCGCCATTTCCAGCACATAGCTTTTCGCCAACATGGATTCCATGTTGGGGTGGAAGGTGGCGGGAAACTGGTTGATGCCGATCACCAGTTCGTCCTTGGCGCGCGCGACCGTCGGCAGCAACGTGCCGGCAATGACCGCCAGAACGGCGAACAGGCGAAACGGCGACGGCATCCCAAACTCCGGCGATTGCGGATCAGGGGGTGATCCTAGCACCGCGTACGGCATTCGTCAGTGCTTGCCGACGCCCACGCGTGCGAAAGCGCGGCTCAGGTCTCGGCGTTCGACGCCGGTTCCGAATAGACCACCACGCGGTTGCGGCCCTGCCGCTTGCCGTCGTACAGCGCCTTGTCCGCCTGTTCGATGGCGTCGTCCACCGACGTGTCGGCGTCCACTTCGGCCAGACCGAAGGTGGCGGTGACGGGGATGGGATTGCCCTTGTCGTCGGTCAAGACCAGCGCGGCGATGGCCTGGCGGATGCGCTCCAACGCCTGGCTGCCGGTTTCGACGGTGGTGCCGGGCAGGCAGATCAGGAATTCCTCGCCGCCATAGCGATAGACCACGTCATAGGGCCGCACGGTGTTGCGCAGCACCTGGGCCACCGCCCGCAGGACGTTGTCGCCCTGGGCGTGACCATAGGCGTCGTTGATCTTCTTGAAATGGTCGATGTCGGTCAACGCCAGCGACAGCGGCAGCCGCTGGCGGATGGCGCGGTCGCGCTCGCCGGTCAGCTGGGTGCGCATGGTCTGGCGGTTGGCCAGCCCGGTCAACGGATCGACGGTCGCCAGCGCCTTCCACACCTCGCGTTCCAGCGATTGGGCGGCACTGCCGAACGACAGCACCAGCCCCATCAGCGTTTCGTAATCCGACGTGGTGACGGTCTGGCCGGCGACGGCGCGGGCGGTGATCTGCTCGGCCTTGGCGTGCACCGCCTGGTGCTCCTCGGCCAGCAGGTTGAAGCCGGCAAAGCTGGACAGCGGACCTTCGGCCGCCTTGCGGTGCCACTCCGAGAACGCGCAGGCAGCCGCCTGGGGGTTGGGAATCGGTTCGCCGGTCGTGCGGTGCAGCACCGCCTGGTACCATTTCTGCAGCCATTCCACGTGACCGGCCAAGGCATGCTGGAAGCGGGTCAAACTCACAAACGCGTCTTCGGCATTCATTGCCTGTCATTCCCCCAAATAACAGATTACCGCGCGCAATCCGGGTTCTCGGACTGGTTGTCGCGTACCATATCCTGAAAAGACCGGATCAGGCGATGAATCCGATGGGATAGGTGGTCGGATTGCGCGGTCGGCAGAGGGAGGGCGAGATCGCGAACCAGCCAGCGTTCCTCGGGCGGCAGCGCGCCGATATCCAGGAACGCCATCGACCAGTCCGGAAAATGCGGCGCGGTGACCGGCTCCTCCATCAGGATGCGAAGATCCTTGTGGCGGCGATCATGGCGGATGACGGCCAGAAGATCGGCCACGGCGTCGTCGTCGCCCTCGATGATTTGCAGGAAGACGCCATCGAAGTACAGCAGCATGCCGGTGATCCGGCGAACGGTGTTCTTCATTCGTGAAACCCGCAGGATATCGGTGATATCCGCTTGGCGAAGCCGCCGGGTTTCGGTGCTGACATATGCGACGCATCTCATCTTCGCAATTTAGTCCGTCGGCGCGAATGATTTTCAGCCTGCGATTGAACAGCTGGTAAACCCACGGTCAACAGACGATTGCCGGGGCGGAAAAGTCGGGTTACGGTCGGCCATGCGCCCCCGCTTCGCCGCCATTACCCTGACTTTCACGATTGCCGCGTCCGCCGCCGCCCAGCCGCCGGTGTTTCGCGATTGTCCGGAATGTCCCGACATGGTGGTCCTGCCAGGGTGCGCCCTGGGCCGCACCGAGGTCAGCGTCGGCCAGTTCCAGGCATGCGTGGATGCCGGCGCCTGCCGGCCGCACAAGCCGCGCTGGTCCATGCCCGAACTGCCGATGACCGACGTGACCGTGCAAGACGTCGAGGCCTATCTGGCCTGGCTGTCGGCGCGCACGTCCCATCGCTATCGCCTGCCCACCGAAGCGGAATGGGAAGCCGCCGCCCGCGCCGGCACCGACACCGCCTATCCGTGGGGCGAGCAGATGGAACCCGGCCGTGCCGTCTGCCAGCACTGCGATCCCCGCTTCGACCGCCGCCCCGCGCCGGTCGCCAGCATGGCGCCCAACCCCTGGGGGCTGTTCGACATGAACGGCAACGTGTGGGAATGGACCGCCGATTGCTGGGATGGCGATTGCAGCCGGCGGGCGGTGCGCGGCGGGTCGTGGTATTTCGTTCCCCGCCAGTCGCGCTCGGACTCGCGCACGCCGCAGGATGTGCGCTCGTGGAGCTACGACATCGGCTTTCGTGTGCTGCGCGAGCCCTGAGCGGGCGCGGCTATCCCTTCCAGCCCACTTCGGCGGCGGCCTCGCGGCTTTCCTTTTCCAGCACCTCCACCCTGACCCTGGTGGTGCCCTGGCCGTGAAATTTCAGCAATTGGGCGGCGCGCCGCGACACGTCGATGATGCGCCCGGTGACGAAGGGGCCACGATCGTTCACCCGCAGCACCAGCGAACGCCCGTTTTCCAGATTGGTGACCCGCACCACGCTGGGCAGCGGCAAGGTCTGGTGGGCGGCGGTCAGCTCGTTCTGGTCGTAGATTTCGCCGTTGGCGGTCAGACGGCCGTGGAACGGCTTGCCGTACCAGGACGCCCGGCCCTGCTGGTCGTAGGCCCAGTCCATCTGCGGCGTATAAAGCACGCCGTTGACCTGATAGGGCTGCCCCACCCGGAACCAGCCCAGCTTGCGCGGTTTGGCCGGCGGCTTGGCCGGCTGGGCCGGTATGGGCGGCGGCGGCGCGGCCACCTCGCAGGTGGTGCACGCGGCGGCCAACAGGGCCAGACCCATGGCCAAGGCGAACCTTGACCGACGCGGCAGGCGCCCCCCTTTCGACATCGCATCCTCCCACATAGGATGCGATCAGCTTAGGCCAATGGTATGGGGTGGGCGCAACGTCGCCAGGGTTGTGCCCGCAAAAGGACACGCGGCGGGTTAACCGGCGGTTTATTCCGCCGGCTCACCCTTGATGCGCTCGATCTGCGCGCCGCAAGCGGCCAGCTTTTCCTCGACCCGCTCGTAGCCGCGATCCAGGTGGTAGACGCGGTTGACGACGGTTTCGCCCTCGGCGGCCAGGCCGGCCAGGATCAGCGACGACGACGCGCGCAGATCGGTGGCCATCACCTGGGCGCCCGACAGCTTGGGAACGCCGCGCACGATGGCCGACGAGCCGTGGACGTTGATCTTGGCGCCCATGCGGATCAGCTCGGGCACGTGCATGTAGCGGTTTTCGAAAATGGTTTCGGTGATCATGCTGGCGCCGTTGGCGGTGGCCATCAGCGCCATCAACTGGGCCTGCATGTCGGTGGGGAAGCCGGGGAACGGCTCGGTCATGATGTCGGTGCCGTTGATGCCGTTCAGCGCCGCCACCCGCATGCCGCGCGGGGTTTCCTCGACGGTGACGCCGCATTCGCGCAGCAGCTTGACCACCGACTCCATCAGGTCCATGCGGGTGCCGACCAGCTCGACGTCGCCACGGGTGATGGCGGCGGCCACCGCATAGGTGCCGGTTTCGATGCGGTCGGGCACCACCGAATACTCGGCGCCGTGCAGGGCGCGCACGCCCTGGATGCGCAGGGTGCCGGTGCCGATGCCTTCGATCTTGGCGCCCATGGCCACCAGACAGTGGGCCAGGTCGGCCACCTCGGGCTCGCGCGCGGCGTTGGCCAGCACGGTTTCGCCCTCGGCCAGGGTGGCGGCCATCAGCAGGTTCTCGGTGCCGCCCACGGTCACCTGCGGGAAGATGATGTGCGCGCCCTGCAGGCGGCCGTTCACATGGGCCGAGATGTAGCCGCCGTCCAGCTCGATCTTGGCGCCCATCTGCTCGAGCGCCTTGAGGTGCAGGTCCACCGGGCGGGTGCCGATGGCGCAGCCGCCGGGCAGACTGACGCGGGCTTCGCCGCAGCGGGCCAGCAGCGGCCCCAGCACCAGCACCGATGCGCGCATGCGCCGCACCAGATCGTAGGGGGCGGTGGTGTTGCTGATGGTGCCGGCGGTCAGTTCCAGCACCCGGCCGGTGTGGCCGCCGTTGCGGCTGTCGCCGTTCAGCGCCATCAGCACGCCGTGCTGGGCCAGCAGGTTGGCCATGGTGGTGATGTCCACCAGATGGGGCAGGTTGGACAGCGTCAGCGTGCCCTCGGTCAGCAGGCTGGCCGGCATCAATGCCAATGCGGCGTTCTTGGCGCCGCCGATGGGGATGATACCCTTGAGCGGCGTCCCGCCGATGATGCGGATCCTATCCATTCTGAACTCTTGACCTAAGTGCGTTGTCGGGTGTTCCGGCCGCGAGGCTTATCCGCCGATCATGGCGGCGGCGTGGCGGAACGACCACTGCGCGGCGGTCCAACCCCTTCGCGCGAAGCGACCCGTTTAGCGCGCCGGGGCCGCCGGGTCAAGGCGCCCCGGCGGATAACAATGGAATGAAACCAAGGTGCGCGAGGTTTTCGCGGAAAATAAACCTTGGATGCCGCGTGCACTGCGATATTCTTTTCACTTCAGTCCGCCGGGCGGGCTGGGGGAAGGAAAATTATCAAGGGGAAACATAATGAAGCTGGTTCGCACCCTGATTGCGGCGCTGCTCGCGGTCGTGGTTTCCACCGGGCTGGCCCATGCCCAAGCCAAGAAGCTGACGCAGGACGAGGTCAAGGCGCTGACCGTCAAGGCCGCCGACTTCATCGCCGCCAAGGGCATTGAGGAAGCCGAAAAGGCCTTCACCCAGGAAGGCGATTTCAAGTTCGGCGAGATCTACGTCAACGTCATCGATCTGAACGGCAACTGGGTCATCTATCCGCCCAAGCCCGAAAACAAGGGCAAGACCGTGCTGAACTTCATCGATGAAGACGGCAAGAAGCTGGGCGAGGATATTCTCAACACCGGCAAGAAGGGCGAGGGCTGGACGGAATACCGCTGGAAGAACCCCGCCACCAATACCATCCAGCCCAAGGCGACCTACGTCAAGAAGGTGCCGGGCAAGGACTACATCGCCTATATCGGCATCTATAAATAACGGTTTCGGGCGGGAAGGGGGCGGTGATGGCCGTGATCGAGCTTGTACGCAAGATTTCCCTGAGCATACGTGTCTCGGGGACTCCCTTCCTGGTCCTGCTGATGGCGGTGGCGCTGCTGATGCTGGCGGACCGCCGCGCCGACAATTCCCTGGCGGCGGTCGAGGCCATCCATCAGGAGGCCGGCATCCAGCGGGCGCAAGCGGGCGAATTGCTGGCCATCGCCTATCAGGTCCATTCCGACGTGTCGCGCCACCTGGCTTTGGTGGAATCAGGCACGTCCGAGGCCAAGCTGGCCGACATCCGCAAGGCCATCGACGTCAACGCCGCCAAGGCGCGTGGCCGTGTCGCCGATCTCAAGGGCGCCGCCGCCGGCGACATCGTCGCCGACATCGAGCAACGCTTCGGCGCCTATGCCAAGGCGGTCGCCCAGATGAACGAGATGGCGCAGTCGGACCGGCTGATCGCCATCCCGCTGATGACCCATGTGGACAAGCAGTTCGCCGAACTGGCCGGCCGCATCGTCGCCGCGCAAGAGGCCATCAATGCCGCCGCGCTGCAGTCGGCCGAAGCCCGTCGGGCCGAGATCCGCGCCGACGAGCGCCGCTTCTGGCTGATGGCCGGCGTTATCCTGTTGGCGCTGTTCGGCCTGACCGCCCTGGTGGTGCGCAGCATCACCGGCCCGCTGGGCGCGCTGACCTCGGCCATGCATGCCATCGCCTCGGGCGAGTTGGGCACGCCCGTGCAAGGCACCCAGGCCAGCGACGCCGTGGGCGAAATGGCGCGGGCGCTGGATGTGTTCAAGGCGAACGCACTCGAGGCGGCGCGGCTGCGCAGCAGCCAGCAGGAAGCCGCCGCCCAGGCCGAGGCCGAAAAGCGTCGCGCGCTGGAAGCCATGGCCCACACCATCGAACGCGAGACGGGGACGGCGGTGGATCAGGTGGCGCGCCACACCCAATCCATGGCCGGCCGTGCGGAGGACATGGAGCAATCGGCGGCGCGCGTGCTGGACAAATCCACCACCGTGGCCGCCGCTGCCGAGCAATCGCTGTCCAACGCCCAGACCGTGGCCGCCGCCGCCGAGCAGTTGACCGCGTCGATCGGCGAGATCGGCACTCAGGTCCATCATTCCGCCGAGGTGACCCGGCGGGCGGTCAACGCCGCCGGCAACGCCCAGCGTACCATGACCGCCCTGGCCGACGCCGTGGCGCGCATCAGCGACGTCGCCGGGCTGATCGCCGACATCGCCGGCCAGACCAACCTGCTGGCGCTGAACGCCACCATCGAGGCGGCGCGCGCCGGCGACGCCGGCAAGGGCTTCGCCGTGGTCGCCAACGAGGTCAAGCATCTGGCAGCCCAGACCGCCAAGTCCACCGAGGAGATTTCGCGCCAGATCACCGAAATTCGCGGCGTCACCAGCGATACGGTGGTGTCGGTGAAGGCGGTGATGGAGTCCATTGCCGAGGTCGACCACATCAGCGAAAGCATCGCCGCCGCGGTGGAAGAACAGGGTGCCGCCACCAGCGAGATCGCCCGCAACGTTCAGCAAACCACCTGTGCCGCCGAGCAGGTGTCGGTGCATATCTCCGAAGTGTCCGAAGAGGCTTCCGCCACCGGCAGCCATGCGGGCGAGGTGCGCGTGGCCGCCCACGAGGTCGCCTCCAGCGTGGACACCCTGCGCAACGTGGTGGTGGACGTGGTGCGGCAGTCGCTGGCGCGGGTCTGACCTCGCGAAGGCGCCGGCACAAGGCAAAAGGGCGCGGCCGGGTCTTCCCCGCCGCGCCCTTGCTTTTCGTGCCCCTGCTTACAGGCGGGGCAGGGTGACGCCCTTCTGGCCCTGATACTTGCCCGAACGGTCGCGATACGAGGTTTCGCACTCGGTATGGCCGTGCAGGAAGATGAACTGGCAGGCGCCCTCGTTGGCATAGATCTTGGCCGGCAGCGGCGTGGTGTTCGAAAACTCCAGCGTCACGTGGCCTTCCCATTCCGGTTCCAGCGGGGTGACGTTGACGATGATGCCGCAACGCGCATAGGTGGACTTGCCCAGGCAGATCACCAGGGTGTCGCGCGGAATGCGGAAATATTCCACCGTGCGGGCCAGCGCGAACGAATTGGGCGGGATCACGCAGACATCGGTTTCGCGGTCGACGAAGCTCTTGTCGGAAAAGCCCTTGGGATCGACCACCGCCGAATCGACGTTGGTGAAAATCTTGAACTCGGGGGCCACCCGTGCGTCATAGCCATAGGACGACAGGCCGTACGAGATGACGCCATCGCGCTGCAGCTTCTCGGTGAACGGCTCGATCATGCCGTTCTTCAAGGCCATTTCGCGAATCCAGGTGTCGGGCATGACGGACATTGCAGGGTGCTCCAAGATATCTTGGCACCTTGTAACGTGCGCGCTGGCAGGGTGCAAGTAGCGGGCGCGTCAGTCGTCGCCCGGCGCCGGGTCGGTGGATGCGGCGGCCGCCGGTTCCTCGGCACGGCCACGCACCTGCGCCTTGCGCCGCGCCAGATTGGCACGCAACGCCTCGGCCTGCCGCTGCCGGCGCAACTCGGCCTCGCTCAGGCCCTTGT
>DATGXU010000511.1:0-1612 GCA_035298685.1 Magnetospirillum sp.
TCCGCGTCCAGGCCCCCGCGCCCACCAACGCCGCCACGGCGCTGGGCGCGTTGACCGCCGCCGCCGCCCCGGCGGACGCGGCCGAGCCGGGCGAACAGCCGGTGCAACTGACCGCCGACCAGATCATCTATGACCGCGAACTGGGCATCGTCTCGGCCAAGGGACGGGTCGAGATCGCGCAGGAAGGCCGGGTGCTGGTGGCCGATCAGGTCAGCTACAACCTGAAGCAGGACATCGTCAGCGCCTCGGGCAACGTCACCCTGGCCGAGCCCACCGGCGAAACGCTGTTCACCAATTACGTGGAACTGACCGGCGACCTCAAGGAAGGCGTCGCCAACCAGATCCGCGCCATCCTGGCCGACAATTCGCGCATGACCGCCGCCACCGCGCGGCGCGTGGCCGGCAACCGCACCGATTTCGAAAACGGCACCTACACCGCCTGCGAACCCTGCCGCAGCAATCCCAATGGCACCCCGGTGTGGCAGGCCAAGGCCGACCGCATCACCCACGATCAGGCGGAAAAGACCATCGAGTACCGCGACGCCTGGATGGAGCTGGGCGGCGTTCCGATTTTCTATACCCCCTATCTGTCGCACCCCGACCCGACGGTGAAGCGCAAGAGCGGTTTCCTGACCCCCACGGCCGGCCTGTCGTCCAACATCGGCGCCAACGTCACCGTTCCCTATTACTGGGCGATCAAGGAAAACCAGGACATCACCTTCGCCCCGCGCTTCCTGTTCCCCTATACCACCACCCGCGACGCCAGCAAGCTCAGCGAATCCGACGACGTGCTGCGCCACATGGTGCTGGCCGGCGAACATCGCTGGCGCGGCATGGAGGGCGAGGAACGCACCTTCGCCAGCCTGACCGCCGACAAGTACAGCGGCGACCTGCGCGGCCACATCAATTCGCGGGCGCGGTTCGATATCGATAATTCCTGGCGCGCCGGCTATCAGCTGGAACGGTCCAGCGACGACACCTACACCGCCATCTATTCCTACCGCATCGACGCCGACCAGCCCTGGCTGACCACCCGCCCCTATGTGGAAGGGTTCGGGCGCTATGGCTATACCGTCGCGGAAGGTTTCGCCTATCAGGGCCTGCGCGCCGCCGATTCGCCCAGCCGCTCGCCCGTGGTGCTGCCGCACATCGTCACGTCGCAGATGAGCATCCCCGACAGCAAGGGCGGCTATTACACCTTCGATTCCGACGTGCTGGCCTATGCGCGCAGCCAGGGAACCGACTCGGCCCGGGTGTCCAACACGGTGGGCTGGCACCGGCCGTTCATGGGTACCTTGGGCGACGTCACCACCATCAGCACCTCGCTGCGCGGCGACGCCTATCATTCCGACCAGTTGGCCAATTACGGCTCGGCCAATGCCGGCCGCGCCATTCCGCAGGTGGCGGCCAATTGGCGCATGCCGTTCGCCCGCCCGTCCCGGACCTTCCCGCAGGTTCTGGAACCCATGGCCATGGTCGCCGCCAGCCCCAACGGCGGCAATTCGCCCAGGATTCCGAACGAGGATTCCATCGGGTTCGAGCTGGACGAGATCAACGTGTTCCGGCCCAACCGCATGCCCGGTCTGGATCGCGTGGAAGGCGGCGTGCGCGG
>DATGXU010000512.1:0-3592 GCA_035298685.1 Magnetospirillum sp.
GCTGGGCGTGCGCGCCGCCAACGGCAAGCCGTTGCCCAAAACCAGCCTGGAAGGCTCGATCATCCGTCCCGACAACGGCAACGGCGCCGCTTTCCTGGTCTACGACAACTTCCGCGTTGTCATGAAGTGGAACCGATCCACTTCGTTCGCCCTGGCCGCAGGCCATCTTGCAGAGAAGATCGGCGGCAAGTAAGCTACAACATATCTGCCGGATGACCGAGGGGGCACCTATATGATGCGGAGTATTCCGCGTGGCGGGCGCGTGGCCGCGCTGCTGCTGTCGACTGCGCTGCTGTCGGGATGCGCCGAGGCGAACCTGTTCGGCCATATCGCCAAGAAAGCGAATACGGGCGAGGAAGCGCCGTCAGTGGCCTCGAGCGCCGCGCCCACCTACAAGGTCGGCAAGCCCTATCAGGTTGGTGGCGTCTGGTACTACCCACGAGAGGATTTCGACTACGACGAGACGGGTATCGCCTCGTGGTACGGCCCGGACTTCCACGCCAAGATGACGGCCAACGGCGAGACCTTCGATCAGAACGCGGTGACCGCCGCCCACAAGACGTTGCCCATGCCGTCGGTGGCGCGCGTCACCAATCTGGAAAACGGCCGCTCGATCGTGGTGCGCGTCAACGACCGCGGCCCCTTCGTCAACGGGCGCATCATCGATCTGTCGCGCCGTGCGGCCCAATTGCTGGGCTTCGAGGGATCGGGCACCGCCAAGGTGCGTGTGCAGGTTCTGTCGGATGAAAGCCGCGTTCTGGCCGGCAAGCTCAAGCGCGACGGCAACGAACCGCAGGTAGCGGCAGCCCCGCGCGAGTCGGTGACCGCCGAAAGCCTGCCGCCGCCCGGCAGCCGCGAGCAGGCAAAGCCGATCCTGGCCTCGGCGAAGCCGGGACCGGCCGAACGGTCGGTCGCCGCCGCCGACAGGGTCGAGCGGGAACTGGCCGCGCAAGAGGTGCAGACCATTCCCACCCGTTCCACCGGGATCTTTGTCCAGGCAGGTTCCTTCAGCCGCCACGACAATGCGTTGCGCCTTCAGGCCCGCCTGTCCGGCGTGGGCTCGCCGCAAATTCAATCGGCGTCGGTCAAGGGGCAGACGGTCTATCGCGTCCGCTTCGGCCCGCTGAACACTGTCGAGGATGCCGACCGCCTGCTGGAATCGGTGATCGCCGCCGGCCAGCAGGACGCAAGGGTCATCGTAGACTAAGGTCCAGTGGTCCGCCGCCCTAGTTCCGACGTATTTCAGGCTTAGGCAGAAGCCCCCTGTTTCCCTGCTCGCGATTCGTTTTCGAGGTCCCGTGACGATGACGTCATTCAAATTCCGCCGGCCGCTGATGGCGGCTTTCGTGCTCGTTCTGATGGGGGCGGGTTCCCCCGTCCGCGCCGAGTCTATCGAGACCCTGGCGCGCCAGGCCATCCTCATCGACTACAAGACCGGCACCGTCCTGCTCGAGAAGAACCCGGACGACCTGATGGTGCCGTCGTCCATGAGCAAGCTGATGACCGCCTATCTGGTCTTCGAGAAGCTCAAGGAGGGCAGCTGGAAGCTGTCCGATCGCCTGCCGGTGTCCGAGACCGTGTGGAAGAAGCACGTCAAGTCCGGCGGCTCGCTGATGTTCCTGCCGGTCAATTCGACCGCCACCGTCGACGACCTGATCCACGGCGTGATTATTCAGTCGGGCAACGACGCCTGTTCCGTTCTGGCCGAAGCCTATGCCGGCACCGAGGAAGCCTTCGCCGAGGAGGCGACCCGGCGCGCCCGTCAGATCGGCATGAAGAATACCACGTTCCGTAATGCCTCGGGCCTGCCCGAGCCCGACCATCTGACCACCGCCCGCGATTTGTCGGTGCTGGCGCGTCATCTGATCGCCGATTTCCCGGACTATTTCCCCATCTACTCGCAGCGCGAGTTCACCTTCAACGGCATCAAGCAGGGCAATCGCAACCCGCTGCTGTATGCGGTGTCGGGCGCCGACGGCCTTAAGACCGGCCATACCGAGGCCGCCGGCTACGGCCTGGTGGGCACCGTCAAGCGCGGGGACCGCCGTGTGATCATGGTGATCAACGGCCTGAAAAGCATGAAGGAGCGCGCCGAGGAGAGTGCGCGCCTGATCGAATGGGCGTTCCGCGAGTTCGAGAATTATGCGCTGTTCAAGGCTGGCGACGTGGTTGCCGACGCCGAGGTCTGGCTGGGTGACGCCGCCACCGTGCCGCTGGTGGCCGGTGACAAGCTGGAAGCCACCATGCCGCGCAAGGCCCGCCGCGACATGAAGGTGACCGCGGTCTATACCGGCCCCATCGCCGCCCCCATCAAGAAGGGGCAGCCGGTCGGCAAGCTGGTCATCACCGCGCCGGGCGTCAACACCGTCGAACTGCCGCTGCTGGCGGGCGCCGACGTGGAAAAGCTGGGCTTCATGGGTCGCATGACCGCCGCCCTGAAGCATATCCTGTGGGGTTCGAAAGGCTGACCAAGGCATGACGCGGGGACAATTCATCACCTTCGAGGGCGGCGAGGGGGCCGGCAAATCGACCCAGCTGAAAATGCTGGCCGAGGCGTTGGCCCGCGCCGGAATCGAGGTGGTGACCACCCGCGAACCCGGCGGTTCCAAGGGCGCGGAGGCAATCCGCGCCCTTTTGGTCACCGGCGAGGTGGACCGTTGGGATGCCCAAACCGAGGCGTTGCTGCACACCGCCGCCCGCCGCGACCATCTTTCCAAGACGGTCTGGCCCGCGCTGGAGCGGGGCGCCTGGGTGGTGTGCGACCGTTTCGCCGATTCGACGCTGGCCTATCAGGGCTACGGCCACGGGCTGTCCAAGGATTTCATCACCGGGCTGACCCGGTTGGCCATCGGCGATTTTACCCCCGATCTGACCCTGGTTCTCGACCTGCCGGTGGAGGACGGTCTGAAGCGGGCAGGGGGGCGCGGCGGCGCCGAAGACCGCTACGAGCGCATGGGCACGGATTTCCACCAGCGCCTGCGCCAGGGCTTCCTTGAAATCGCCCGCAGCGCCCCCGACCGCTGCGCCGTCATAGATGCCACTACCGACCTGGACGCGGTGCATCAGGCGATCCTGAGGACGGTGAAAAGCCGCTTGCTCGGCTTCTGCGTTCCATGAGCGACGTTCCCGATCCCCGTGACAATCCCGACCTGATCGGGCACGACGCGGCAGAGCGCGCCTTTCTCGACGCCTGGAATTCCGGTCGTCTGGCCCATGCCTGGCTGTTGTCCGGCCCCAATGGCATTGGCAAGGCGACCCTGGCCTATCGCATCGCCCGTTTCGTGCTGACC
Organism: Magnetospirillum sp.; assembly: GCA_035298685.1. Taxonomy (GTDB): domain Bacteria; phylum Pseudomonadota; class Alphaproteobacteria; order Rhodospirillales; family Magnetospirillaceae; genus Magnetospirillum. The sequence goes on from DATGXU010000512.1 coordinate 3,291, forward strand.
GGCGGCGGCGCAGGCGGTGGCGGCCTGTTCGGCGGCGGGCCCGAAAGCCTTGTGGTTCCGCCCGATCATCCGGTGTTCCGGCGCATTTCGGCCGGCGGCCATGCCGACCTCAAGGTGGTTCAGCGCGGCTGGACCGACGACAAGAAAACCAAGCTTCGCACCGAGATCGTCATCGACGACGTGCGCGGCATCGGCGGGTTCATGTCGCTGACTCCGGCGGAAGGCGGCTGGCGGGTGGTGATCGTCGACGCCGCCGACGACATGAACCGCAACGCCGCCAACGCGGTTCTGAAAGTGCTTGA
>DATGXU010000513.1:0-2180 GCA_035298685.1 Magnetospirillum sp.
ACCATGGTGCAGATGGTTTCCTCCATGGGCGATTGCGGCGGGCGATAGCGGCGGGGCGGCTGGTCCGGCGCCGGCAGGGCGGCGCGGTCCAGCTTGCCGTTGGCCGACAGCGGCAGGGCGGGCAACAGGGTCAGGCTGGTGGGCACCATGTAATCGGGCAGGCGCGCCGCCAGAACCTGCTGCAGATCGGCGCGGAACGCCCCCGGCCCCGGCCAGGCCGAGGCGGCGACGGGGGCGGCCGGCGTCGCCGGGGCATCGTCGTCGCGGATGCCGGTCACCGAGTGGATGGCGGTGTCATGCAGGTCGCGTTCCTGTTCCGCCGACACCTGGAAGCCGTGCGCCGCCAGCAGTGCGGTGATTTTCGCAAGCCGCCCGTCGATGTCGTGCACCTCCACGGTGATGCGGCGGATTTTCGGCCAGTCGGCGGCGTCCAACCCCTCCAGCACGTCCATTTCGGCCTTTTCCACGTCCACCTTGAGCAGGTCGATGCGCTCGACGCCCTCGGCGGCAATCACCTCGGACAGGGTGCGGATTTGGCAGCTCACCGTCTGGCCGCGCAGCCGCTGCTCGATCATCGCCCGCAGGTCGTCGTCGGGCCGGGCCTCGGCGCTGTTGCGCAGGTAAGCCTCGACCACGGCGGCATCCTCGTCGGCGTCGGCATAGCGGCCCGAAATGATCGAGTTGCCGGCGTACCAGGTAAAGCTGGCCTCGCCCGCCGCCGAACCCAGTGCGCAGTTGAAGGTGCGGGCCCAGGGCGCGTGGATGGCGGCATTGCGGCGCAGGCTGTCGTACACCGCCGGAATCGGCTCGAACGCGAAGATGCGCCCGCGCGGGGCCAGCCGCGCCGCCCTCAGGGTGAACAGGCCGATATTGGCGCCCACGTCGAACACGCAGGCGTCGGCGGGCAGGCTGTCGCCGTGCCCCACATAGGCGCCGTCCTCGACGATTTCCCGATAAAGGAAGTCGGTCTCGGCGGCGTTCTGCTGGCTGATCACCGTGCCATCGGGCAATTCGCGCAGGCTGTCCGCCGGCAGGTCGCCGGCCGCGATCAGTTCCGCCATGCGGCGCAATTCGCCCGCCTTGGCGGCATCGGGCACCACATAGGCCGCCAGCGTCGGGGCGCCGTCGGGGCCGGGCCGCACCGCCACCGCCGCATCCGCCACCGCCGGGTGGCTGCGCAACGCGGTTTCGATCTCGCCCAGTTCGATGCGGAAGCCGCGGATCTTGACCTGCTGATCGACGCGGCCCAGATAGTCCAGCGCGCCGTCGGGCCGCCACGCCGCCAGATCGCCGGTGCGGTACATGCGCGCCCCCGGCTGGCCGAACGGGTCGGCGACGAAGCGTTCGGCGGTCAGGGCCGGGCGGCCGGCATAGCCGCGCGCCAAGCCGCTGCCGGCGATCCACAATTCGCCCGGCACGCCCACCGGCACCGGATTGAGCGACGGGTCCAGCACATAAAGCCGGGTGTTGTGGATGGGCTTGCCGATGGGCGGACGGGTGCTGCCGTCCGCCTCGCCGCAGGTCCAGGCGGTGACGTCGATGGCGGCCTCGGTGGGGCCATAGAGGTTATGCAGGGCCGCGCCCGGCAGCCGCTGGCGGAAACGCCTGACGTGGTCGGCGCTCAGCGCCTCGCCGCTGGCCAGCACTTGGCGCAGCGACGTGCAGCCGGCCGCGCCGGGGGCTTCCAGGAACGCCGCCAGCATCGAGGGCACGAAGTGCATGGTGGTCACGCCGCGCGCCTGGATTTCGCGGGCCAATGCATCGGGGTCGCGGTGCAGGCCGGGCGGCGCCATCACGATGGCGGCGCCGGTCAGCAGCGGCCAGATGAATTCCCACACCGAGACGTCAAAGCCGAACGGCGTCTTCTGCATCACCCGCTCGCCGGGGCCGATGGGCCACGCGCTTTGCATCCACAGCACCCGGTTGACCAGGGCGGCATGGGTGTTGACCACGCCCTTGGGCCGGCCGGTGGAGCCCGAGGTGAAGATCACATAGGCCGGGTGGTCGGGGCGCAGCTCGGGCGCGGGCGGCGTCGGCGGCAACGAGCCGAAGTCCAGCCCTGCCAGCATTTCCGGCGTCAGCACCGTCACCGGGCGGGCGTCGGCCACCATGTCGGCGCGGCGGGCGTCGGGCAGGTCGGGGGCCAGCGGCAGCCAGGCGGCGCCGGCCTTGAGGGTGGC
>DATGXU010000514.1:0-18672 GCA_035298685.1 Magnetospirillum sp.
ATGCCCGCGCTTGACGCGGGCATCCACGTGCGGGCGCCCCACCCATTGTTGCCAATAGACTTTTCGCGGAAACACGTGGATCGCCGGGTCAAGCCCGGCGATGACGTTGAAGGCAAGTTCCCCGGAATTCCGCGATGAACCCTTATTTATCCCATTGCGCGCGCAATTTTGCGCGACCGCGGCCCGGCCGGCCATTCCATGACGGGCGTGGTGGCGCGACGGCTTGTTGCCATCCGGCGACTTCGTTACAGTCGCGGCCAAGCCGCGTTTCACGGAGAAGCCGAACATGTCCACCGCCGACGACCTGCTTGCCACGGCCCGGGCCAACCCGGCGGATGCCAGGGGCGCAAAGCGTGCGCTGGATGCTTTGGCGGCCGAGAAGCGTTGGCGCGACGAAGCCGAACTGCGTCAGTTGATCGTCGATACCGTCCCCGGCGGCACCACCCATCTCACGGCGCTGGCTCGGGCCTGGGAGTTGGCCGGCGAACGCGAGCGGGCGGCCGACACGCTGGTGCGGGCAGCGGATGCGCAACCCGACAACCTGCGGGCGGTCAAGGCCGCCTTCAACGCGCTGGTTGGCCTGGGCCGGAACGCGGACGCCGCCCGCTTCATCCCCGCCATGATCGCTGCCGCGCCCAAGGATGTGGCGCTGGCCGGCCAGTGCATCGCCATCTACCACGCCCTTGGCCGCGTGGAGGACGCCCAATCCCTGGCCAACACCGCGGTCGAACCGATCTGGCGCCCCAACATCGCGGTCCTTGGCCGCCATCTGCCCCACGTCACCCAGTACTATGAAACAGGCCATCTGCGCGCGCCCTTGCCGTTCGTCATGTATGGCGGCGCGGCCAACATTTCATGCCCGACATTTTCCACCGACGCGATCGGCTTTCGCTATTCGCAGGCACCCGACGGCACCCGCTTTTCCCCGTCCGACAACACTGGCGGACGTGGCAACGCCCTGGTCACCGGCGGCTCGACCGCCTTCGGCATCGGCTCCACGTCCGACGGCATGACGTTGGCGTCCATGCTCAGCGACGGCGAGACGAACTTTCTCAATCTGGGCCGTCCCGCCTATGTCCTGCAGCAAAACACCGTCGATTACCTGTTCCTGGCCGGCCGCCTGCCGCCCCTGCGCCACATCGTGCTGCTGGCAGGCATCAACGACGTTGCCGCCCCACGTTATTCGCAGGTGTTTTCCCCCCATTACGGTTCGTTTTTCGGCTGGAACGATTATCTGAAAACACAGGGCCGCGTGCAGGCATGTTTCCCCGAGGCCTATTGGCCGGCCTCGATCCGCTCGCAGTTCCACGTGGCTGACACGGCCGATGCCCGCCCCGAGGATGGCGGCGTGGTGGCGGTGATGGCGCAGATGCTGCGCTGCTGGAAAATGTTTGCCGAGTCCCAGGGCACCCGCGTGACCTTTGTGCTTCAACCGGTGTCGTTCTGGATCAACCGCTCGCCACCGTCCGCCGAAGCCCGGCTGTTCGAGGAACAGAAGGCGGTCGCCGAGGCCGGCGACCTCGCCATCCAGGAATTCATCGCCAAGTCCTATGAACGCTTCGCTATCGACGTCGCCCAGGCCTGTGCCGCCACCGGCATCGAGTTCATCGACGCCAATCCGCTGGTTGCCGCCCATCCCGACGCCAATGGCTTCCTGTTCGTCGATTATTGCCACCTCACCGACGACGGCAACCGCGTGCTGGCCGAAATCCTGGCGCCCCGCCTTGGCCTGAAGCCTCCCTGCCGGTCCACGCCGTCCGCCCCCCCGACGCCGCCGCGGCCCGCCATTCCGCCGCGCCGCCCCCAACGGCGGGACCCTCAGGCCAACATTTATCCTTTATGGTGAGGACATCATGATTTCCGCTCCGATCCTTGCCGTGATCGAAACCCACTTCATCGGCGATTATTCGACCGCGCCCGTGCGATTGCCGGCGTTGACCGTGCGGCAATTCGAAACGGCACTGGATCGCCTGCTGGCCGAATACGAGCCGGTGACAGCCGCCCGCCTGCGCGACTGGTTCGCGGGCGAGGCGGATCTGCCGTCCAAGGGTGTCTACCTTAGCTTCGACGACGGCATTCGCGACCACGTGACCAACGTGCTGCCAGTCCTGCAGCGGCGCGGTCTCGAGGGCAGCTTCTTCGTGCCCGGCTCGATCCTGGCCGAAGATGGTCGGCTGCCGCCGCTGGAACGCCAACGCTTCCTGCAATACGCCTTTGGGGATTATCCCACCTTCCTGGCCGCCTTCGTTGCCACCGTGCAAGAGCGGTTCGGCATCGCCGGATTGGGAATGACCGAGGAAAACCTTGGGCGCATGGGTGACTACCTTGCCGACTACGCTTTCTACACCGACGAGGAACGCTATTACCGCTGGCTGCGCGACACGGTCCTGACCCCTGAGCAATTCCTGGCGGTGGTCGATCAACTGTTCGCCGCCCGCTTTCCAGACGAACGCGCCTTGTTCGCGACCTATTATCTGAGCGCCAACGAGTTGGCGGAACTGAAGGCCGCCGGCATGGTGGTGGGAGCGCACGGCTACGTTCACGAACACCTCCCCCGTCTGGCCGACCCGCGAGCCGACATGGAACGGGGCATGGCCGCCATCGAAGGCGTGATCGGCGAACGCCCCTGGATCGCCAGCTACCCCTATGGTAGCTACGACCAGGGAACCGTCGCGCTGATGCGCGACCTGCGCATGGCCTTCGCCTTCACCACCCAGAACCAAATCGCCACGCTGGATCGCGGGAATCCATACGAAATCCGGCGCCTCGACATAGCGGAGCTGAGCCGATGACAAGCCAACAAAAGGACCTGGTCCGCACACTGTTCAGCCAGGAAGCGGCACGCTGGACCGATTGGGCCTATGACCCGGACGAGTCGTTCGACGTCTACCCCACCGGCAAGGCCCGGTTGGCGATCATCAGAAAAGAATTGGCCCGGATGAAGCCCGGCCGCGCGCTGCGGCTGATTGATGCCGGCTGCGGTAGCGGCGACATTTCGCTGGCGTTGGAAGGCGACGGGCACGAGGTTTATGGACTCGACTTCGCCCCCAACATGATCGACATCTGCCGGCAACGCTTTGCGCAGACCTATTCCGACAGGGGCAAGGCCGACGAACGCTTCCGTGTCGCCGACGTCGAGGACTTCACCCTGCCCGGCCGATTCGATGGCGGCTTCGCTGTCGGTCTGTTGGAATACCTAGAGCGCGACCAGCCCTTCCTGGCGGCCATGGGCAAGCACATGGCGCCGGGTGGCCTGCTGATGGTCGAGTGCCGCAACCGGCTGTTCAACGCGGTCAGCGGCAACCGCTTTACCGTGGGTGAGGCCGATGCGGGCGAGTTGCAGGGCCTGACCGTCGAACTGGCGGACGTCGCCCGTTTCAGCCCCCGTCCCGAAAGCGACATTCCTGCGCTGATGGCGGAAGCGTCAGCCCGGATGGCCAGCACGCAACCCTTCGCCGCCGACGCCACCCAACCCAGCGATCCCGGCATCCAGTTCCCCTCGGGGGTGACGCGGCGCATGTTCACCCCGGCCGAGATGGAAAGGATCGCCGCCGAGGCCGGTTTCAGCCTAAGGCACGTGATCTACTATCATCTGCACATCCTGCCGACCCGATTCGAGAAGCCGTTCCCGCGCTACTACAACGCCTTGTCCATGGCGGCACAGCCGCTGGGCGAAACGCCCGCCGGTGCCTATCTGGGGACCTGCTTCCTGTCGGTTCTTGAGAAATTGCCGGACTGATCGTCAGTCCGGCAACGGCAAGCCAATGAACGGCGACTGGTATGGGCCGATGGGCGCCACCGGCTCAACCAGCAGATTCGCCGTTCGCTCGGCCGCGCGCCCATCGTCGCCGAAATTGTATTGCCGCAGGAACCCGGTGCGGGCGGCGACCATGGTTTCCGCCATGCCACCCGCCAAGCTGTCCACCGCCGCCAGGATCGAGTCGGCATCCCGGGCACCGACGGCGATACCGTCATCGACGAAATCGTTGTAGTCGTAGACTTCGGCGCCCGGATTGACCTGCACAAGCGGTCGGCGGAGGATGGCCACCTCGATGGCGATCGCGGATTTGTCGGTCACCACCACGTCGCTGGCAGCAATGGCGACCCCGGGTTCGACCGACGACCAGAACACGCACGTCCCGTCCAGTTCGCCCAAAGCCTCGCGGGTCAAGGCGTATTCCGGCAACCGCGCGGGATGGGGCTTCAGCACCAACGCCAGATCCGACCGTGCCGCCACCAAACGGGCAAGCGGAAGCAGCCAGGCATCCTCGGCGGCGCCGTCAATGCGGCTGGTCATGATGCCGATGATACGACGGCCGGACAGGTCCGCCCCTACGTTGGCCTCCAGTTCCCGCCGACACTCGCCCGCGTCCAAGCGATAGAGGTAATCGAAATGGGGGCCGCCGGTCAGCTTGACGAACCGATCCACCGGCATCGAGCGAGCCTGGAACGCGTGGACCAACTGCTCGCCATAGCCTGCCATCCACACATCGGTGCGAATGAACGGCATGTTCCGTGGATGCTCGTTGATAAGCGCGGCCAATCCGGTCACACACGGAATGGCGTCCGCGGCGGCGGCGGACACCGCCAACTCCTCAAGGCTGCTATGCGCGGTCGGCAGCCAAACACTGCGTGGCTTCAAACGGACGAACACCGTCTTGATGGCCAAGGCGGCCGCGCAGATCTCCTCGATACGCTGGCGCAGGACCTTTTGGGTCCGGATCAGTTCCAGTGGCAGCAGACTTTCAACCCCGCCGTGATCCAGATACAGGCGGACCCATCTATTGACGACGGCCCGCAGGACCTCGGCGCCTACTTCCGTTTCCTCCGTGGCCGGAAGAACTCGAAGCGTGCGATCTTCCGGAACAACTTCGGCCAATGGCCCCAATTCGCACCCGGGGCCGGCCACTGCCCATACCGGCACACCGCGTTCGACCACCGCCCGCAGAACCGGTACCGAATGGCGCATGTACAAGGATTTAGTGCTGGAAACGACCACCACAACGGGCTTCTCGTCGTTCGGACGAACCGTCTTGTCCACAACCTGGGCGCCGCTTGCCCGAAAGCGGACTGCGTCGGCCGCCGGATCGTCGGCATGACAGAAAGCCCGGGCCTGGTCGGCGACGGCGGCCTTCGACATGCCGAGAGCGAGGGGTTCAACCACCCCGTTTCGCGCCTGATAGGAAAATCTTAGCCGATTGTCCGGGTCGGCCAGAAAGCGACGCAGGCCGGCCATAAGCCAGGGCGAGCGCGCGGCGGCGACCACCACCACATGGCGGCGATTGCGCGAAACCTGCTGGAGCGAGCGATAGAAGCCGGCTTCCATGCGCATTTGGCTTGCAAGGACGTTGGCAAGCGCAAAGCTGACGGCGACACCGTTCACCATCATCGGGTAAAGGGCGCTGGCCGCCGTGGCGGCCGCCTCCACACCCTCGATGAAGGTTTGGCGTTCGATATGGCCGTCGGTGACCATCAGGTCGTCGAACGCGACAACGGGGACCTTGATGAACTGTACCCACTGAACGCGCAGCGCCGCCGGCATTCCCACCAGCAAGACGGCGTCGGCCTGATGAAACACCGGCAGCCAGGAACCCTCGGGCGGGCACGGACTTCCCAGCATCAACAGCGTAAGAGAGGTCATCGCCTTCAGATTACGCCAGGGTTCGGCCGCTCGTCCTCGGGCAGTTCACGAACGGGCACCTTGCCCGCCGCATCCAGTTGCCAGCGCCGCACCGCCGTATTGCCGGCGCGATCATTGGCGGCGATGCCGATCACCGCGTTCGGCGGCAGCGGGATCGCCGGCAGGCGCCACGTGAACTGTCCCGTACGCGCCACGGGCAGATGAACGTAGCTTTCGGCGGCAGGATCATACACCACCACATACGGCATGGGTCCGAAGGGGGCGCGGCTGGTGGCGATGCGCAGCCCCTCGCGTTCGTGGGCGGCAAGCTCCAGGCGGATCGGCGGCTGGGTGTCGGCATCCAGCCCCAGCGTCGCCCGCGCGGCGGTACGAGCGTTGGCGTAATGGATTTCCACCTCGGGATAGGACCGCGCAAGGTCGAAAATCGGCGCGATCATCAGTTCCATGATCGTTTCCTTGCGATCACGGAAATCGTGCTCGTAAGCGCAGACGATGGTGTCCAGCCCGGCACGGCAACGTTCGAACGCCTGCTGCAAATCCTCGCGCGTCAGCACGTTGCAGATGGATTTGATGTCGACGATACGGAACTTGGTGTGGTTCATGGTTCCGTCGGGACGACGATAATCATCCTCTTGCGGACGATAGGACGACCAGTCGTAGGGCGACACCGTCCAGTCCATCACCTCGCCGGTCTTGCGGCCGTCGGAATTGATGCTGTTCAGCACCACCGACGCGGCATTGCGGTTCCCATAGTCGAAGGGGAACCACTGCTCGATGAAGTGGCTGCAGTCGTTGCGCTCGGTGGGAACCTGAATGGCGACGGGGAAATACGCCCGGTCGATCACCATGTGATTCAGGATTTCGAAGTAATGGGTGTTGTCTTCCCAGACCAGCCCCCACTCGTTGCCGATGCCGGTCGGCGACGGATGATTGTACATCCAGTATTGCTCGTCGTTCCAACGAGCCATCTGAGGGCCGAAACTTTCGCGGAAATGATCGTAGCAGGTGTGCCAGCCGAACGGCCGTTGCACCGGGTTGGTGCGGAAACCCGACCAGCTGACGAAAAAATGGGAGTACGCCAAGCCGCGACCGGCGCTATCCGGATAGCGCAGTCGGAACGCTTCGTCAAAAGCAGGAGCCCACGCGTCGTCTACCGCCTGCCACGTCCCCAGCAGATCGGGCTGACGGCTGTCCACCACAGGCCCCATGGCATGGTAGGAAACAACTACGAAAAGACGTCCTGGCATGACTCCCCCCGTCCCAAACAATCACTTGGAGTAAAGGTACCGCCCAACGGTCTTGCCGGCCGGCACGTCGCGCACCTTGCGGATGGTGTAGATGGCCTCGGCAAAGCGACCGTCGCCACCCTGGTCGATCACATAGCGATTCTGCGGCGCGTCGTCCTTGAACTGGAAGACCGCCCGTTCTTCGATCACGAAGCCCATGAAATCCAGCAGAGCTTCGAAGGCGGCGACATCGGTCATATAAAGCGGAATGCGCTTTTCCCGATAGGCCTTGGCCGCCGCGGCAGCCGAGGCGTCGTCTTCGCGGAAGGCAATATTCTTGACGCTCGACAGCATGGCGCGCCCGCCGACGCGCAAGACGCGGGCGGCCTCGGCCAGGGCGGTGCGGGGCTCCAGCAACTCGAAGCTGCCCCAGAACAGCAGATGCCCAAAGCTTGAATCGGCGAAGCACGACCAGTCGCCGGTCGGCAGCACAAAGGCCTTGCCGGCGAAATGGGGACGCTGCTCACGAATATAGCCGATGGCCTTTTCGCAAATGTCGCCGCCGGTGACGTCGACGCCGTAATGCGAGCGCAACACCTCCATCACGCGGCCGGTACCGCATCCGATTTCCAGTAGATCGGCGCCCTTTGGCACCGAAAACCGGTTGAGGTGATCAAGGATCATTTCACGTCCGCCGACGCGCCCTTGCGCGGCCGCGCTTTCGTCGGTGCAGTGCTCCAGCAAATACTTAAAATAATCGTCGTTCGTGAAATAACCCTGATCCATTACACATATTCTCCGCGCACCAAATCGCAGCAAACGATTATGGACAGCCGTTAAGCCCATCTAGGAATAGACAGGCATCCTTTGCATCGATGATTGCAGTCACGCATAGCTCGTGCTACGCCCCCTAGCGCTTACCATCAATGTTCGGTATCATGTGTCTTCTTCTGCGTTCAGCAATAATCTGCCGTAGCGAGGTCTGCAAGTGAATTTCAAGATTGGCGACGTGCCTGTGGGAGCTGGTCACCCCACTCTTGTTGTGGCGGAAATGGCCTGGGCGCATGACGGGTCGGTCGACAAGGGCGTGGTGATGATCGACGCCGCCGCCGACGCGGGCGCGCAAGTGATCAACCTGCACAGCACTTCGCTGTCGGATTACATGGTTCTCGCCTACGGCGCCGGCCCGGCCCGCCTTTCGGGCGACCGCAATCCCAGCTCGGTATTCAATTATCTCGATCAGATCAATCTGGGCCCGGATGCGTTGCGCCAGTTGACCGCCCACGCCCGCTCACGCGGGCTGATGGTCAGCACCATGTGCAACGACTTCGCCAGCATCAAGCTCGCCGCCACCGATCTGCGGCCCGAGATGATCATGGTGCATCCCTCGTGCATCCTTGAGGAAGCGTTCGTCCGCGCCGCCGCCGAGGTGGGCGTGCCGCTGATGCTGTACGTGGGCGGCCTCAAGCTGGGCGAGATCGAAACCGCCATCGAATGGGCGGTGGCGGCCGGTAACGATCGCATCGTTCTTCAGCACGGCTTCCAATCCTATCCGACCGCTCTTGAGGACAACAACCTGCGCTTCATCGCGACGCTGAAGCAGGTGTTCGGGCTGCCGGTTTCGTTCGGCGACCACACCGATGGCGACGACGCCATGGCCCTGGTGGTGCCGCAGCTGGCCGTGGCGCTGGGCGCCGACGTGATCGAAAAGCACATCACTCCCAACCGCGCCGCCAAGGGCGAGGATTTCGAGGCGGCGCTGAACCCCGACGAGTGGAAGACCTTCGTCGCCCAGATCCGCGCCACCGAGAAGACCCTGGGCGATGGCCGCTACCATCCCCTGACCGAACGGCAAAAGACCTATCGCGGGGCCGTCCGCAAGCGCGCCGTCGCCGTGCGCGACCTGTCCGCCGGCGCCGTGCTTGCCGCCGAGGACATCTGTTACAAGCGGTCCGATGGCGGGCTGTATCCGGAAGAAGCCAAGTATTTGATCGGCCGCAAGATCCGCGCCGATCTGCCCATCGAGGCCCCGCTGACCTGGGACGCGGTGGAATAGGATGAAAAGCGCCATCTTCCTATCCGCGCGGTCCATGTCCACGCGGCTGCCTCGCAAATTGTTCCAGGACATCGAGGGGCGGACGGTATTCGAGCATCTGGTGGAGCGCCTGCGCCTGTCCAAAAAGGCGGACATGGTCATGCTGACCACGGGCACTCACCCGAACGACCTTGAACTGGTGGCGTTGGCCGAAAAGTGCGGCATCCCCGCCTTTCGCGGCAACAGCGACGACAAGCTGATCCGCTATCTGGACGCGGCGGATGCCCACGGTGTCGATTTCATCGCCGTGGTGGACGGCGACGACGTGTTTTGCGATGCGGCCTCCATCGACCGCATCATCGAGCACTACCGCGAAAGCCAGGCCGACTACATCATCGTCGACGACTTGCCGCTGGGGGCCACGGCCTTCGGCGTCCGCGTCGATGCCCTGCGCGAAGTCTGCCGCATCAAGCTGAACGACAACACCGAGGTGTGGGGCGGTTATTTCACCAAGACCGGCCGTTTCCGCACGTCCTTCCTGCCTGCGCCCGAAGCCTGCAAGCGCCCGTCCTACCGGATGACGCTGGACTATCAGGAAGACCTTAACTTCTTCCGCGCGGTGTTCGCCGGACTGGGCGCCAAGACCAACACCTTCCCGCTGTCCGACATCTGCGCCTTGCTGGACAATCGTCCCGACATCGTCGCCCTGAACGCCGACGTTCAGGCGCTGTACGAGGCGCGGCTGGCGTCGATGACCAACGTGCGTATTCGCGAAGAGGGCCAGGAATGAATATCCTCGTCATTGGTTTGGGTTCCATGGGCAAGCGGCGCGTCCGCAATTTGCAGTTCCTTGGCGTGAAGAACATCCGCGCTTACGACCCTCAGCCCGAGCGCGCGGCCCTGGCGGCGGAAAAGTACGGCATCCAGACCACTTCGTCGTTCGACGAGGCGTGGGGCTGGCCGGTGGACGCGGTGGTGATCTCGACCCCGCCGGACAAGCACATGGAATACGCGCGCAAGGCATGCGCGGCCGGGCGCCATTTCTTCATCGAAGCCAGCGTCGTCGACGACGGCATCGGCGAGTTGATCGAGCAGATGAAGGGAAAATCGCTGGTGGCGGCGCCGTCCTGCACCATGCGCTTTCATCCCGGCATCCGGCAGATGAAGGAATTGGTGGATGCAGGCGAAATCGGCCCCATTCTCAATTTCACCTACCATCTGGGCCAGTACCTGCCGGACTGGCATCCCTGGGAAGATTACCGCACGTTCTATGTCAGCAAGCGCGAAACCGGCGCAGCCCGCGAGATGGTGTGCTTCGAGCTGGTCTGGCTGGCGTGGCTGCTGGGCCAGCCCAACCTGATTTCGTGCATGAAGGGCAAGCTGACCACGCTGGACACCGACATCGACGACGCCTACCAGATCCTGATCCGCACGGAAAAGGGCGCGCTGGGCCATCTGATGATCGACGTCATCTCGCGCGTGCCCTATCGCACCATCCGTCTGGTCAGCGAAAACGGCCTGATCGAATGGTCGTGGACCGATCAGATCGTCCGCCTGTGGAAGGCTGGCGCCGACGGCTGGCAGGACATGCCCGAGCCGCCGCAAAGCTCCGAGCCCGGCTATGTGGCCGCCGAGGACATGTATCGCGAGGAAATGGCCGCCTATCTGGCCGCCATCCGGGGCGAAACCCCCTGGCCGCATAGCCTTGAGGACGACCTGCGCATCCTGGATCTGCTGGCCGCCGCCGAACGCAGCTCGGACGAGGGCCGACATGTCGCAGTCTGAAAGCGGGCGCGGGCAGCAACTCTACCGCCGTGCCAAGGAGCTGATCCCCGGCGGCACCCAGTTGCTGTCGAAACGGCCCGAGATGTTTCTGCCGGACCAGTGGCCCAGCTATTACCAGCGCGCCAAAGGCGCCGAGGTGTGGGACCTGGATGGCCGCCGTCTGCTTGATTGCGGCTATCACGGCATCGGCGCGTGCGCCCTGGGGTACGGCGATCCAGACGTCGACGCCGCGGTGATCGAGGCGATCCGCCAGGGCAGCACCTGTACGCTGAATGCCCCCGAGGAAGTGGCGCTGGCCGAACGCATGGTCGGCTTGCACCCATGGGCGGATATGGCGCGCTTCACCCGCGCCGGTGGCGAGGCCTTGGCGGTGGCCATCCGCATCGCCCGCACCGCCACCCGCCGGGCCGTTGTCGCGTTTTGCGGCTATCACGGTTGGCACGACTGGTACCTGGCCGCCAATCTTGGCGAAACCAGCGCGCTGGACGGCCACCTGCTGCCCGAGCTTCGGCCGGCTGGTGTGCCCCGTCCGCTGGCGGGCACCGCCGTTCCCTTCCACTACAACAAGCTGGAAGAGCTGGAGGCCATCGTTGCCGAGCATGGCGACACGCTGGCGGCCATCGTCATGGAGCCGGTGCGCAGCCAGGACCCGGCCCCCGGCTTCCTGGAAGGGGTGCGCGCCATTGCCGACCGGGTTGGCGCGGTGCTGATTTTCGACGAGGTGACCTCGGGCTGGCGCCTGAGCGTGGGCGGCGCCCATCTGGTGTACGGCGTTTCTCCCGACATGGCGGTGTTCGCCAAGGCCATTTCGAACGGCTATCCGCTGGGCGCCGTGATCGGCCGGCGGGCGGTGATGACCGCCGCCCAGGACACCTTCATCAGCAGCACCGCCTGGACCGAGCGCGTCGGCCCGGTGGCGGCGCTGGCCACCATCGACAAGATGGAGCGCCTGAACCTTCCCGCCATGCTGGTGGCGGCCGGCACCAAGGTGCAGCGGGGCTGGCAGGCTGCCGCGGATGCGGCGGGCCTGGGCATCGCCATATCGGGCATCGCGCCTTTGGCCCATCTGGGCTTCACCCAGGGCGACCCGTTGGTGATGAAAACCCTGTTCGTGCAGGAAATGCTGGATCGCGGCTTCCTGGCCACCACGGCGTTTTATGCCACGGCGGCCCATGACGATTCCGTCCTCGACCCCTATCTGGCGGCGGTGGGCGAAGTGTTCGCGGTCATGGCGGAAGCGTTCAAGACCGGCGATGCGGAACAGCGTCTGCGCGGCCCGGTCGCTCACGGTGGCTTCCGCCGCCTGACCTGACGCCGGCGTCTGGGCGCCTAAAAGCCAAAGGGCACGGGAACCAGCGGTTCCCGTGCCCTTTTTTCTTTCGATCACCCGACGGCGATTACCAGATGGTCCACCCGCCGTCCACCTGCAGAACCTGCCCGGTGACATAGGCCGACAGGTCCGAGGCCAGGTAGGCGATGGCGCCCTTGAAATCCTCTTCCGTCGCCATGCGGCCCATGGGGGTACGCTCGATGTAGCGGCTTTGGAACTCCTTGGCCTGGCCGCGCTCGACACCGCCGGGAACCAGGCCGTTCACACGCACCTTGGGCGCCATGGTGGTGGCCAGCCAACGGGTCAGCTGAAGCAGGCCGCCCTTGCTGGCGGCATAGGCGGCGGGATTGCCCATGGCGGTGCCCTCGTAAAGGCGCCAGTCGGGACCGACCAAACCATAGATGGACGACACGTTGATGATCGAACCGCCGGCCGAGCGAGCCAGCGCCGGCGCCAGTGCCTGAGCCAACGCGAACGGCGCGGTCAAATTGACTTCCATGGCCTTGCGCCAGGTTTCCACCGATTGCTCGGCGAAGGGAACCACCCAGCCGCCCAGGCCGGAGGTTCCGACGAAAGCGGCATTGTTGACCAGAATGTCGATGCAGTCGAAGCGGCCATTCAGCTGCTCGAGAGCGGCATGCACCGACCGTTCGTCGCCCAGGTCGGCGGTCAGGCCGACAGCACCGCGATCGAACTTCTCGTTCAGCTCGGCGGCGACCTTTTCGCAGGCCTCGGCGCGCATATCCATCACCACCACGCGGGCGCCCAACTCGGCCAACGCCTCGCCCATGGCCGAACCGATGAAGCCGGCACCACCCGTCACCACGGCGGTACGGCCGGTAAGATCCATCAACTGAGCTACGGAACGACGCATGGAAACTCTCCGGTCAGGCGTTTTGAATGGCGACTGCCGGGCCGCCCGGCTGGGCTTCAAGTCCGGCAATGATGGTAAGGATGCTTGAAACCGTATCGGCCGGGGCGATCGAGGGCTCGCCGGTACGGACCTGCGCGATGAATGCGCCGAGAACCCGCCGGAACGCGGTGAAATTGTCGTAGAGGTCGAACGTGGCGACCTTGGTGCTGCCATAAATGCCAAAGCTGAACAGCTTGGGCGCCAGCCCGATGGCGTCGATCGCCACCAGCGGCCCCTGGTCCAATTCAACCACCAGGCTATCGTGCGGCGCCTTCAGGCGGCGCACCGACACGGGACGGCCGGGCAGAATATCCAACGCGGCATCAAGCATGTGGATGCCGTATTTGGACCAATCGTTCAGCACCGTCCCACGGATCAGCTTGATCTCGCCGAATGCGGCAATGTCGTCGCGAACACAATCAAGCTCGCCGGCGAAACGCAGGCCGGCGCACGACATCAGCTTGCCGCTTTCCAGATAGGGGCGAAAGGCGGCCAGTTCGTCGCGGCTGAGCGTCAACGGTTTGTCCACGAAGACGGGCAGCCCCGCTTCAAGGAACGGCATGGCGAACGGCATGTGCGTTTCCGCGTCGTCGCGCAGCACCATCACCGCGTCCACCTGCCCCAGCATGTCCGCAGGCTGCGCCACGGCGTTGTCGATGCGACATGCCGCGCACAGCTTCCTTGTCAGATCGGCATCCTGGGTCCAGGCATGGGTAACGCGCACGCCGTCAAACCCGAACTCCTGCGGCCCCTTGGCCTTCAGATAGTTCAGGATGACGGGCCATCCGGCCTGTTCGAACGCCGCCTCGTCGAAACCGTTGACGATGGCCGAAAAGGAAAACGGATGACCGTTGCCGGGGCTCAGGCCGATGACACCGATCCGCATCACCATGCCGTCCAGCCGCCGTCCACCGAAATGTTCTGCCCGGTCATGTAGCTCGAGGCATCGCTGCACAGCAAGGCGGCGGCGCCCTTCAACTCATGGGGCTTGCCGATGCGGCCCTGCGGGTTTTTCGCCCCCAATCGCGCGATGAAATCGGGGAACTGTTCCTGCGTGCTCTCGTACGGGAACGGACCGGGGCTGATGGCGTTGACCCGAATGCCATCGGGCGACAGGAAGCTGGCCAGATAGCGGGTGAACTGCAGCACCGCCGCCTTGCCCGCGCCGTAAGAGGGCGGGTTGACGTGGTTGGTGCCCTCGTAGATGCGGTAATCCGGCGCGACGATGCCGTACATCGAAGCGATGTTCAGGATCACGCCCTTGCGCTCGCGCAAGGCGGGAACGGCCGCCTTGATGGTGCGGAACACGCCATGCAGGCAGATGTCGATGTCGAACATCCAGTCTTCTTCGGTGATCGACTCGAACGAATTCTTGCGGCCGGTCCACGAGCAGTTGACCAGAATATCCAGGCCGCCGTTCAGCTCCACCGTATGGGCGACGGCCGCCTTGGCCGAGTCCATGGAGGTGATGTCCAGCCCGATGCCCGAAAAGGTCTGCTCGGGAAACTGCGCAGCCAATTCGTCGGCGAACTGCTTGCACTTGGCTTCGTCACGGCTGCCAATGACCACATTGGCGCCCAATTCCGCCAGGGCAGTGCTGATCTGGGACCCGAGCAGGCCGGCCCCGCCGGTCACCAGCGCGGAGCGCCCCTTGAGGGAGAACAACTGCTCAAGCGTCGGCGAGGACGTTTTCTGCGAGGAGTGCATTGGCCACCACAAAATCGAGAGAAGTATCAATGTCGATGGACCGGCGCTGGTCCATCATGACGGCACCGACCTTGCCGAACAGCAAGCCCGGCTTGTCTTCGGTCAGTTCATCCATGACGAATCCGTAGACGGCGCCGTTCAGTTGGAACGCCTTGGGCTGCAGCTGACGCGGCAGCCACGGCACGGCGCCCTTGATGAACGGCTCGACCACGTCACCCTCGATCCGCCAGGCGCGGTGAGGGTTGAGATGAGGCTCCATGAAGGTCGCCACCGAATCCAGGCCCTTCTCCTCAAGCTCACGCAGGCAGGCGGAGATGTCCTTGGGCAAACGGAACGGCGACGTCGGCTCCAGCAGCACCATATAGCGGGCAGTTTCACCCTGGGCGCGCAGTTCGCGGATATGATGGCGCAGCACATCGGCGACAATGGCGGTGTCACTGGCCAGATCGGCTGGGCGCATAGCGACTTCGGCGCCGCAGGCACGGGCCACCTCGGCGATCTGCTCGCCATCGGTCGAGACGATCACACGATCGATTTCCGGCGTGGCCAAGGCAACGTCAATGGGCCAGGCGATCAGCGGCTTTCCGCCCAAATCCTTGAGATTTTTCAGGGGAACGCTTTTACTTCCGGCGCGCGCCGGGATAATCGCGACCACACGATTCTGACCGATCATGAAACCTACTCTTTCAGCTTGGCAGCGTCACTGCCGCTTGCCGAGATACATCGGCTCAAAAATTGAGCGCATTCTGCGCAAATGTTCGGCAATCGGCAAGAGGCGGTCGTCGGGACCAGCTTTCAAGAATGCCTCGGTCTGCCGGTAGAGACCCGGTTTATACTCGCGATCAAGGCTGTCGTCGATGGCTACCGGCTCCAGCGTGAAGGCACCACGCTTCTGCACCTGCAACTGCTCCATGGGGCGCAACACCAGACGGCGGGCGCGGGTCATCACCTCGACGCCCCAGCGGCCCGGCGCATCCCAGTCGGCCAGATAGCTGAACAGCGCACCATTGGCGGTGCGGCCCGAACCGGCGAAGCGGGCGGCCGACGGATGCCACGCCAGGCTGCCCGCGATTTGGGCGTCCAGCACCTCGGGTTCGCCACCCAGGAAGAAGGCCAGATCGATGACGTGGGTGGAATTGGCGTACAGCCAGTTGGCCTTGACCTCGGGCTTGAAGCCCGAGCCGGCGATTACGTCGCTGACCTCGGTGAACTCGAACGAGAAGAAGGTGACGCCGCCATCCTCGGCGACCGCCTGCCGCAGCGCGTCGACCGCCGCATAAAAACGGCGATTGTAGGCGACGAACACCTCGGCGCCCAAGCTCTTGGCGGTTTCGGCCACCTTGGTGACGTCGTCCACGGTGACGCCGGCCGGCTTTTCGATGAGGATGCGGCGGGTGCCGGCTTCCATCAGGCGGATGGCGGTGGCCGCCAGTTCCTCGACGTTGACCGCGACAATCGCCTCGGCCGGCGCGGCCCCCACGGCGGTCAGCGACGCCTCGATGCCGCCCGGAAAGCACGGCAGACCGGTCTGCTCGGTGAACTTCGCCGCGCTGCCCTCGCCCCGGCCGACCACGCGCATGTCGCGCCCCAGGCCCTGCAGCACCTTGGCATAGGCAACCGCCATGCGGCCGGCGCCGATGATCCAGACAGGGGTCAGGTTACCGGACATTGAACGTCCTCCGCGTCTTGAGGCAATCCCAGGGCCTCGAAATAGGCGTCAAGCACCGCAAGGTGCAGCGACGACGACTGGGCCAGGGTGGGCAGGGCACAGTCGCCCTTGCCCAACAGGTCGGCGACCACGTCGCCGGTGATCCGGCTTTGGAACACCAGCGGGAATTCCGCTTCGCGCCACGCCCAGCCTTCGGCTTCCGACGCGACCAGAGCGGTGCTCTGGGCCTCGCGCACCAGCCAGCGATACCCCTTGGCGGAGATGTCCAGCACATGGGTGGTGTTGTCGTCGTGCAGGGTGAACGAGAAGACGTCACCCTTGTCCGAGAAGCCGTAGAGGCACCCCTGGAATTCAACGGCATGGGTGTGGCGGCTGCCGCCTTCAAGGCGGCCCAGACGGTCGCCGCGCAAGGTCCACTGGCGGTCGCCGCCGGCCAGGAAGTCCAGGGTGTCGAGGAAATGGATGGAATTGGTGCCCAGGGCCGTGCGCCGTCCCGACACCACATGCAGCGCCACCGGGCCGTTGCCGGCGATCTGGTCGCGCATGACGCCGTATTGCGGCCACAGGCGGCGGGGGGTGTTGACCCAAGCCTTGGTGCCGGCCTCGGCCAGCAGGCGCGCCACGGCGGCATAGTCGCCACGGGTCTGGAACAGGATCTTTTCCAGGATCAGGTAGCGCACCTTGGCGTGGGCGATCAGTTGCTCGACCACCGCGCGGCGCACATGGGCCGGGGTCGCGACGATGCACACGTCGATTTCCCGCGGCGCGTCGTCAAGCGTGGCGGTCAAGGAAAGCTTGTGCTCGGCCCCCGCCGTGATCTCGTGGAACCGCTGCCGGGCAACCTCGCGCGAGGCCTCGGCCGGATCGACCACGGTAATCGAAAGTGGCTTATTGGATGCTGCGATCGCCTGCAGATGGCGCGAGCCGATGCCGCCGCCACCAACAATCAGGACTTCAATCTGTCCAGTCATAATTCCCCCAGAGTTTCCCGCGTTACCGCCCCGGGAAGGGTGCTCGTTTTACCGCCCGTTTGCTCATGTCGGCAAGTAAAAACCCTCAATCGAAAGGGGCGAAATTGGGGGGCGGCAATGCTTGGAGGTCTTGCGCCAGTTCGTCCGCCAACCCCAGCAAACGGTACAGCGGATCGCTCAGGAATTCCGGATTAGAGGAAAGGAAATCCTTTCCCGTGGCGCCAATACCGCCCGACAGGATGGCTTTCACCGCCTCGGCCAGCGCCTCGCCGGACTCGACGCCGATGGCCACCCCCATGGCGGCCAGGTCGGCCGCATAGGGGCGGCCGCTGAGGTTGACCGCCACCACCGGCAGGCCCAGAACGGCGGCCTCGATGCCCACGTTGCTGCAATAGGTGACCACCCCGTCCACCGCTTTCAGCAGGCGCGGCGTCGACGAATCGGGAGCGGCGACTCGCGCGGCGGCGGCGGGAAAGGCCGCGATGATCCGCGCATAAAACGCCGTATCTTCCTTGGGGTGGGGCTTGATGATCACCCCGCCGCCGGGCCGCGCCGCCGCCGCCGCGGACAGGACCGCGCCAAGGCAGGCTTGCGCCTGCGCGTCGAAACCGGGCTGGGTCGCCACCAGAACCACGCGCCCGGCGATTTCGCCCAGCCCGGCTTCGCCACGCGCAGCATCGCGGCCGGCGGCGTCGAACTGTGCCCTGATCTCGGGCATGCGCAACGATCCAAGCCGGATCACCCGCTGATGTTGGGTATGAAAGCGGCCGGAATACATCCGCCCCTGTTCCTCGGTCAGCGCGCAAAAGACATGCGCCAGCGAACGGCGATAGCGGGGATGGGCCGATTGCAGCACCACCTGCACGTCGATGGTGGCAATGCCCCGGCGGCGGCCGGCCAGAACCACCGCCCGCGCCACCGCATCCCGCCCGGCGAACACCAGAATGCGACGCGGCGCGACCGCATCCAGCAACGGTTCGACGGCGGCAACGCGGCAGGCCAGGTCGGGCAAACCCTTTGCCAGGAAGGCGTCGATCCCCTCGCCCAGCCCCGGCACCCCGGCGCCCTTGGCCACCGCCGCCTTTTCCCGCGCGGCGCGAGAGGCGCAGCAAGCGGCAAACGGCACCAGCCAAGGCGGCGGCGGCCCGCCCAGACCGCCATCGACTTGCCCATCGCTGCCGGCGGGCTGCCAGCGGGTGGTCGAGATCAGCGCGGCCTCGGCGGCATGGGCCAGCCGCAACGCCGGCTGCCGGTAAGCCACATCGTGCATGCGCGCGACCACCAGGGTTTCCGCCACGCCCGGCAACGCACTGGCGCTGAATGGCAGGTGTGGGGGCGGCTGACGAGCCGGCTCGGCACCCAGCCGAACGATGACCGCCGCCGCCGGCCGCCGCC
>DATGXU010000515.1:0-1987 GCA_035298685.1 Magnetospirillum sp.
CCTGGGCGCGGCGTGCCGGCCCCGAGGCGCATGAAAGATGGCCCAAGCAGGGGCGCAGCCGCGACGGCCGGCTGGCGTGCGATCCGTTGGGCTGTGTCTACCGGGTTGACGGTATGCAGGTGGCACTGGTGCGCGACGACGGCGGCATCGAGGCGGCGTGCTCGGGCGCCGCCGTGGTCGTCAGCGCGGTGCCCATCCGCCAAAGCTGCCGGCCGGCGGCGGTGGTGGTGGATCGCTTCGACCTGTGGCGGCATGGCGCCCATGCCCTGTGGCTGGGCCCCACCGGCGCCCGTGTCGAGACGGTGGCCGCCTGGCAGGGCGATCGTCCGTGGGCCCACAAGCCGCACCGGCGCAAGAAGGTTCCTGCCCCGGCACAAGCTCCGTCCCCCGACGAAACCGTGGTTGACACGTCCCGCGAGCCACCTGAGGACGACCCGGCAGACCCTTGATGAATATGAGTTTCAGGCGAACCGGGCCAGTCCCAGGTCGCTGATGTCAATATCTGGTTGACGGTCGGAAACAAGGTCCGCCAGGGCGCGGCCCGAGCCGCAGGCCATGGTCCAGCCCAGCGTGCCGTGGCCGGTGTTCAGGTACAGGTTGGCATAGGGGGTGGCCCCGATCAGCGGCACGCTGTCGGGGGTCACCGGGCGCAATCCGGTCCACGGTTCGGCCGTGCCGAAATCGCCCGCCTTGGGGAACAGCGCCTGGGCATGGCGGCGGATCAGCTGCCAGCGGGCGGGTGTCAACCGGGTGTCATAGCCGGTCATCTCGGCGGTGCCGGCACAGCGCAGGCGATCCCCCAGGCGGGAATAAACCATCTTGTGCTCGTCGTCGGTGATCGAGACGTGGGGGGCGCCGCCCCCCGTCACCGGCAGGGTGATGGAATAGCCCTTGGCCGGCACCACGGGCAGGCGCAGCCCCAGCGGGCGGGTCAGCAGGGGGCTGTAGCTGCCGGCCGCCAGCACGAAGGCGTCGGCTGTCAACGGCCCGTTGTCGGTGTCGGCGGCGGCGATGCGGTTGCCCTCGGTGATCAGCGCGCGCACGGTGACGCCATAGCGGAACGTCACCCCGCGATCGGCGGCAAGGGCGGCAAGCCCCTGGGTGAATTTGTGGGCGTCGCCGCTTTCGTCGCCGGGGGTGTAGATGCCGCCCGCCAGCTCATGCCCGACCGTGGCCAAAGCGGGTTCGATGGCGACGCATTCGCGGGCGCCCTTGATCTGGCGGTGCAGCCCCCAGCGGCTCATCAGCCCGGCGGCCTGGCGGGCCAGTTCGAACTCGCGGGCATTGCGGTAGACGTGCAGGATGCCCTGGGTGCGCTCGTCATAGGCCAGGCCGGTTTCGGACCGAAGCTCGCCCAGGCAGGCGCGGGAATAGATGGCGACCCGAAGGGTCCGCTCCATGTTGACGGCGACCCGATGGGCCGGGCAATTGGCCAGGAACCGCGCCGCCCACGCCCACAGCGCCGGGTCCCAGCGGCCCCAGCGGAACAGCAGCGGCGCATCGTCGCGCCCCAGCCACCTCAACACCTTGGGAAGAACGGACGGATTGGCCCACGGCTCGGCATGGCAGGGCGAGATCTGGCCGCCATTGGCGAAGCTGGTTTCCATGCCGGCGGCGGGCTGACGATCGACCACCGTCACCTCGTGTCCGGCCTTGGCCATGTACCAGGCGGCGGCGGTTCCCACGACTCCGGCGCCGAGGACCTGCACCCTCACGACCAACCTCCTTCGCAAATCAAGGGTCAAGGTGTTAACGCAACCGCCGGCCCCCGGCAATCCCCCGTGTTCGGCAAGGGTGGGGCGCCGGGAATGCGGGTTGAAATCCCTGTGGTCCGTCATACCCTTGAACCTCCGACTGCCGGAGAAGCCCATGGCCCAGGAAGTGCTGTCCGTGTCCGAGATGTACCGCGCCGACGCGCTGGCCATGGCCGGGGGCATTGCCGGCGAACGCCTGATGGAGGCGGCCGGCCATGCGGTCGCCCGCGAGG
>DATGXU010000516.1:0-8133 GCA_035298685.1 Magnetospirillum sp.
CGGGTGATGGCGGCGGGAGCAACGGCATCGGCGGCGCGCGCATCATCCGGCACGGGGGTTGCGGTCAGCATGGCAACGAGGACTTGGTGAAGCAGGCAGTTCATCATAACTCCTCGGTTGCAGGCGAATTTTCAGGGCGGCATCGGCTGCCGGCAAATGAACCGTCGCACATCGGCGGATGATGCACAAGCCGAAAAACACATTATCGACCGATTTAGTAGATTGTATGCGCGCGCCGCCCTGCTGTGGTTATGCCGCCTAAACACCCTCATCATCCGATAAGTCTAGTTGCATATAGATTTGTGATAGACTCCACTAACTTTTTGTGTTCATCTCCACCACGCAGCGGTTGAGTGACGCGCCGCACGCCTCACCCTGAGGCCGTCACCGCCACCGCCAAAGCGAAGGAGAGATGGAATGCCTTTGGTTCGTAAGACGCTTGGGGCGGCGCTGGCCTTGAGTCTGACGGTGGGGATCGTCCCCCAGGCTCTTGCCGAGTATGACCGCAAGACATTGGACGGTATCGCCGACGTCACCGCGAAGACCCTGTCCGCGCCCGACCAGAACAAGGAATTCGCCGCCCTGGTGTCGCCGGAAACCCTGGCGATCTGGGTGCAGTGGCTGACCAACAAGGACACCATCGACGGGCTGCTGAGCCAGTCGGACCCCGCCAACCTGACCCGGTGGGTCCAGGTGATGACCAATCCCGCCCTGGTGGCCAACGTGCTCAAGGCGGCCGACCCCAAGCTGGCGCAGGAATGGGCCGCCGGCCTGACCGACCCGCGCCTGGTCGACGCCGTGGTGGCGCTGGGCGACCGCAAGGTGCTGGAGCGGTGGATCAAGACCTTCACCAACCCGCAGCTGATCGACTCGCTGGTGCGCCTGGGCGATCCCAACCTGACCGGCCAGTGGGTGGCGCTGCTGGCCAATCCCAAGCTGGTGGACGTGGTGCTGGCCTGGGGCGATCCCAAATACTTCAACTCGCTGCTGGTGGCGCTGTCCGACCCCAAGCTGATCGAGCCCTTCGCCAACGTGGCGCAAGCGCCGCAATGGGCCGGCTGGGTGCAGACGGTGTCCGACCCGCGCCTGTTCGCCGCCTTCGCCAAATTCGCCGACGACAAAGCCATCGACGCCTACCTGCGCGCCTTCACCAATCCCGGCGTGGTAGACGCCACCCTGCGGCTGATCGAGCCCAAGCAGCTGAGCAACTGGCTGCGCATCGCCACCGATCCCAAGCTGGTCAACGCCGCCCTGCGCCTGAACGACCCCAAGCTGTTCACCGGTTGGCTGACCACGCTGTCGAGCCCGCAAAGCATCGAGGCGGTCACCAAGCTGTCGGACCCCAAGCTGATCAATCAGTGGCTGCTGGCGCTGACCGACCGCAAGCTGATCGACACCGCGCTGGGCTACACCAACCCCGCTTTGGCTCAGCCCTATCTGGACGCGCTGACCGAACCCCGCGTGCTGAACGCCCTGCTGCTGTCGGCCGATCCGCAATACCTGGACGCCACCCTGCGCGCCGCCGCCCAGGCGTTGCGCTCGGGCCGCGACGGCGCCGCCACCGTTCACAAGAGCACCGCCAAGGCGCCGCGCGCGAAGGAGAAGTGAGATGGCTTTCCCGAAGATCGTTCCCCTGATTGCGGCGACGCTTCTGTTCTCGGCGGCGGCCATGGCCGCCGACAAGGCCGAGCCGGTGCCGGACAAGCTGAGCTTCCCCTCGGCCGGGAAGAAGGAGCATCGCCCCAACACCGTGCTCGAGCCCATCAGCCCCGAGGCCCGCACCAAGTTCGCCCAGTCCAGCTTTGCCGCGACGCCGCTGTCGCTGCGCGACATGATCAACCTGCTGACCTACAAGGTCGAGGCCAAGGAAGGGCTGTCCTACGACGAGGTCGTCTCGTCCATGAAGGCCCGCGCCAACAAGCTGAATTTCAAGTTCGTCGGCTCGAACGCCATCTACAAGGACGTGGCGGCCCTGAGCGGGCAGCCCACCCCCAAGGTCGAGGTGTTCAACTTCTGCGACGCCCAGGTGGCGCGCGAACTGCTGGATTACAGCCTGGAATTCGTCGTCTTCCTGCCGTGCCGCATCGCCGTGGTCGAGGATGCCGACGCGCGCATCTGGCTGATGACGCTGGATTGGCATCCCAACTGGCTGGACACCTCGCCCAACCCCGACCGCCTGCCGGAAAGCCTGGTGAAGAGTGCCACCCGGCTGCACGACAGCCTGATCGAGATCATCCGCGCCGGCGCCAACGGCGAACTCTGAGGGAGATGACCATGCTGAGAAAGCTCCTGTTTGCCTCGGTCGCCGGCGCCGCCCTGACCGTGGGCGCCGCCCAGGCCGTCGCCGCCGAGCACCCGCTGGATGCCACCACGCTGAACCGCATCGTCGAGACCCTGGCCGGCGGCGATCAGCCCGGCGCCGTGGTCGATCAGAAGCGGGTGGAGGAATGGGCCCGCGAGTTGGTCGAGCCCGCCACCCTGCGCAACGTGCTGGAAACCCGCGACACCACCTATGTGGAAGCGTGGCTGAAGGCCGCGTCCGACCCCAAGGTGATCGACGCCGCCCTGCGCGCCGCCGACCCCAAGCTGCTGGAAGGCTGGCTGAAGGCGTTCACCGATCCCCGCCTGGTGACGTCGCTGACCAATTACGCCGACGCCAAGGCGATCACCCGCTGGCTGGACGGCGCCTTCTATCCGCCGCTGATCGAGGCGCTGGCCGGCAGCTCGGCCGACCCCGCCCGCTTCCAGGCCTATGCCGACGCCCTGCTGAGCCCTGCCACGGTCAATCTGGGCCTCAAGCTGTCGGACCCGGCGGTGGTGGGCAAGTGGATCGCCGCCGTCACCGATCCGCGCCTGTTCAAGGCCGTCGCCGCCACGGCGCAACCCAAGCTGGTCAACGCCTGGGTGCGGGCACTGACCAACGAGAAGACGGTGAACGCCGTGATCTCGCTGACCCAGCCGGCCGCCATCCAGACCTGGCTGCTGGCGCTGACCGAGGTGACCCAGGACCAGCAATTGCTGAAATACCTGGACCCGGCCACCCAAACCGCCTGGGTCAACGCCCTGGCCAATCCCAAGGTGATCGAAAGCCTGACCCGGCTGGGCGACGCCAAGGTGTCGGGCCGCTGGGTGCAGGCGGTCAGCGATCCCCAGGTGATCACCGCCCTGGTCGGCAGCGTCAAGCCCGAGACCATGATCATCTTCATCCGGGCGTTGTCGCAGGCGTCGGCCACCGCCGGCAAGGATGGGGGCTGACCCGGCATGCTTTCTCGACGACAGCTCCTTGGTGCCGCCGTCGCCGCCCTGTTGGTCCGCGCCACCCGCTCGGCGTGGGCCGACGAGGGCCGCAACGTCAACGCCTTCAACGCCCGCAGCGTCGAGTCCGCGCTGGGGGCGCTGGAGGTGGGGACGCCCGCCGAATCCAACCTGATCGAGATCGACGCCCCCGACGTGGCCGAGAACGGCGCCAACGTCCCGGTCGAGGTCACGGTCAAGGTGCCGGGGGTCGAACGGGTGCTGGTCTTGGGCGAGCGCAACGTCTTCCCGCTGCTGGCGGATCTGCGCTTCGGCCCCGGCGTGGTGCCGTGGTTCGAGGTCAAGGTAAAGCTGGCGGAAACCTCGCACGTGCGGGTGCTGGCCCTTGCCAACGGCCAGGTCTACGCCGCATCGCGCCAGGTGCGGGTGATCGTCGGCGGCTGCCTGCCGGGCTAAAGCGACGAGGGCAGAACAAAGGAAGGAACACACCGCAATGGCGAACAACAGCTTCCGCCTGCAGGCCAAGCGCCAGGCCGACGGCGTCGTGCTGGTGAAGGCGCTGATCCGCCATCCCAACGACAACGGCCTGGGCCGCACCGCCGAGGGCCAGCCCATCCCGCCCCATCACCTGACCCAGGTGGTGGTCAGCGTCAACGACCAGCCGGTGGCGACCCTGCATTCCGGGTCGGGACTGGCCGCCAATCCGCTGCTGGGCTGGAAAATCAACGCCCGCGACGGCGACCGCATCGCCGTCTCGTGGCTGGACAATCTGGATGAAACCGGGCGCGCCGAAACCATCGTCGCGTGACACGCATGCGGGCGATCGGCCCGTCAGTACTCAGGAGGTGCCATGTTCAGACTTTTCCCGTTCGCACTCGGCATGGTCGTCGCCGCGTCGGCCATGGCCGCCGACAAGCCGGCCGGCCCGGTTTCCGGCTCGCCGGCCGCGCTGGCCAGCAATTGCTATAATTGCCATGGCACCGACGGCAAGGCGACCGAAGCCATTCCGCCGCTCGCCGGCCTGTCCAAGGACTATCTGGTGACCGCGCTCAAGGAATACCGCGACGGTTCGCGCGATGCGACCATCATGCACCAGCTGGCCAAGGGCTACACCGAGGACGAGATCTCGCTGATCTCGGACTATTTCTCGCAGCAAAAGCAGTAAGGGGGCGACCGATGAGCTTCTTCAACCCCACCCGCCGCCAGTTCTTCCAGGCCGCCGGCCTGACCGCCGCCGCCGGATTGCTGCCGTCGCTGTCGTTCGCCGCCACCAAGGGCAAGACCCTGGGCCGCGTGGTGGTGATCGGCGGCGGCTTCGGCGGCGCCACCGCCGCCAAGTACCTGCGCAAGCTGAGCAACGGCACCATCGACGTCACCCTGATCGAGCGCCGCAAGGAATTCATCTCTTGCCCGACCTCCAACGAATTGCTGGCCGGCCTGCGCGAATACAAGACCCTGGTGCACAATTACGACCGCCTGAAAAAGCAATGGGGCGTCAAGGTGGTGCATGCCTCGGTGGTGGGCGTCGACGCCGAAAAGCGCAAGGTGAAGACCGACAACGCCGGCGAATTCTCGTATGACCGCCTGGTGCTGTCGCCGGGCATCGACCTGGATTTCGAAAAGATCGCCGGCTACAACGCCCGCGCCCAGGAAACCGTTCTGCACGCCTGGAAGGCCGGGCCGCAAACCGTGGATCTGCGCAAGCAGCTGGTGGACGCCGAGGCGTGCAGCACCTACGCCATCACCATTCCCAAGGCGCCCTATCGTTGCCCGCCGGGCCCCTATGAACGCGCCACCCTGGTGGCCCATTACTTCAAGACCCACAAGCCCAACGCCAAGGTTCTGGTGCTGGACGCCAACGAGAAGGTGCAGTCCAAGGAAAAGCTGTTCACCGGCGTGTGGGCCAAGGATTACGCCGACATCCTGGAATACCGCCCCAACTGGAATGCCGTGTCGGTGGACGCCAGCACCAACGTGGTCACCAGCGAGCTGGGCGACAAGGAACGCGCCGACGTGCTGAACATCCTGCCGCCGCAGCGCGCCGCCGACATCGCTCACATCGTCGGCGTGGTCAACGTCAACGGCCGCTGGTCCGACGTCAATTGGCTGACCCTGGAATCCACCGCCGTGCCCAACGTCCACGTGCTGGGCGATGCCCTGCAGGCGGCGCCGCTGATGCCGAAATCGGGGCACATGGCCAACCAGCACGGCAAGCTGGCGGCGGCGGCCATCGTCGACCTGCTGTCCGGCGAAACCCCGCGCCCGCCGGTGATCGCCAACACGTGCTATTCGCTGGTCGACGACCTGCGCGCCATCCATGTGGACTCGGTGCACCGCTACGACGCCGACAAGAAAACCCTGCTGGTGGTCCCCGGCTCGGGCGGCGTGTCGAAGGAACCCTCGGAACAGGAAGCCTTCTACGCCCGCGCCTGGGCCGACACCATCTGGAAGGACGTGCTGGCCTGATATCCCTGGGGGGGGGAGAGGCCGGCGGGGCGGGGCGAAATCCCCGCCCCGTCTTCGTCTGGAACGACACGCGAGCTTGTTCAGTCGCGCTGGCGTGATTGCACACCCGCACAAACAACCAAAAGCATACTTTGCGCCTATTTAAGAATCCCTTTGGTGGCGCAATCATCATATCCGTCAGCAGAGCGCGCTCGAACACCCCGGAACTTCAGTAAAAATCCCGTGGCGACGCAGACACAACAAGCTCTACAAACTGAAAATGATGGTAGACACCAAATGTCAACCTCCGCCCTCCCCGCCACCGTTCTGAAAATAAAACGCACGATTTCCACAAATAAACACGCACATATACTTAGCACGCACGCATGCATTTGTGCACTTTTCACATTTTCACCACACGCAGATGCGGCTGCAAAAGAGGGGTTGACGCATTGGAACTTCACACGTCCAGCACATTTTTACAGATTAGATAAAAGTAAAGATAGAAAGATATGCGGAAGCGTCCTTCGCGCATTAAATGCGCCGGCTGATGCGCGCAATATTGACGACAGGCTATCGTTAATAAGACATTCCCTGGTAGTTCTCTCAACCCCACTTGAAATTAAATGGATCAAGCGAGAGGCCGCTTCATATTGGCGAGTAATAGAAGAATCTAATTTCAACATCCAAGGGCATAACTTGCTGGTCCGCAGGGACACATCTTATCTCGGCGGACTACCGTCACAATCCATTAGCTTCCTGGGTGAAGATTCGAATTATGAGGATCTTGAACCCATGATTGAGCGCGGGCTCTCATGTTTCGGATCTTGCAGCCAAACCATAATGCATGTGGATAACAGACTATTGATTGCAGCGGTCAGGAACTATGACCGAAAGGCAAGAGTGAAGGTTGCCTCACTGCCCGATCTCAAGATTTTGTGCTCTTTGTCGGCAAAGAGACCCTTTGATAAAATACAATATTAAAGCAGAGCGAGGCTAATTATGAAGCTCACACGCCATCATTTGCGCGTAAATCTTACCACAATGACCGCACATATTTATTTGACGAAATTAATCACTTTTATTCACAAAAAGCAAATCAGGGCAGTGGCAACCCGAGATGGACGCTTCCACCGGCTATACTTAGAACCGCGTGGGGCTTTCATGCCCCAAGCGAACCATGAAGGCAAACACGTCTCATTGAGCCCGTCGTCGCGGCGCCTGACCTTGAAACGCTCGATAAAACGCCCCCCTCCTCAATGAGACGCCCCCTCCTTTTCATTCCCGCACAAGGAATGGGAAGAGCCTTACAAATCGGCAAACGGGTGACGCTCCCGATCTTTCGATCAGCGCCAACTCATTGATTTTATTGGAGAAAATTTGGAGCGGGTGAAGGGAATCGAACCCTCGTCGTAAGCTTGGGAAGCGTCCGCGCCAGCAGCCATATAACCCGGAAAACCAACGATTTTTTATCGATACCATTCCAGCGAGTCATCTGCAAGTCATCACTATTGCCCAAGCCTGACCGCCGTGAGATAGGTAACTGGCGACACGCAGGGGAACGGCGATGGGGCGAATACGCAGAAAGGCGAAGCGGGAGACGTTGGCACCCCAGCACGCGGAATCCACTATCGCCCTTGCCGCCCCCACCGAGCTGGAGGACGGCGCAATCGCCGTGATTCAACGTGCCTACGCCGCCATTGACTATCCCGTCACCACTGAGCGCATGCGCTTCAACACTCCAGACGGGCACCCCATTGCCTGGGATACGCAATGGCCCGACTGGCACCACAGCAGCGCCTTTTATCAGAACGCGCGGCACCTTGCTGATAGGCACCTTGCCTGGGAATTCCTTCGCCGCAGCCCCGCATACAGGCAGGCCTACATCGAGCTATACCAGCTTCGGAAATCGCAGGCTGGGCTTGCCGGCACGAACGACAACGCGATCCGCGCGCTCGCAGCCAGGGTCAGAGCGCAATTCTGGATCGCTCGCATGTCGCCCATCCCCCATCCGCTTTACGACCCAGCTCCGCTATTTTCCATCGGCAGCGAAGCGCCTCGATACGAGCCCACGACTGAACTCGTAAGGGTCGATAAGGACGGCCATCATCTGGCGTTCGGTTCCGCCATCACCGCCGCGAAAGCGACCATCGAGGTTAACCTGGAACGCCCCATTGAATTGGCAATGCGCGAGTTCAGGCTGGCGCTTTTGCAGGCGCATGAGGCGGCCGGTATCGCCGTCCGTCGCCTCCCGCGTCCAGCCACCCGAGCGACCCAGACCGAAGCGACAATCGACAAGTATTTGCGAGTTCTCGACGCACGCGCCGCCGGGGTCACATATCGCGCGATAGCCGGCTTTCTTCTGAACGATGCCGACCGAGAGGATGCCGTGAAGCGGCTTGCCCGGAAGGCCCGAGAACTTGCCAACGGCGG
>DATGXU010000517.1:0-5035 GCA_035298685.1 Magnetospirillum sp.
AAGTGCGCTTGATATTATTTATGCTGCTGATGTTTTGCAAAAAAGCAAAGCTGTCATTGGACCTACACTTGCATCCTGGACGTGGAAACCGACAACGGCCGCATCGCCAAGGCCAAGGGCCTGGTGGAAAAGCCCGATCCGGAAGTGGCGCCGTCGACTCTTTCGATCATCGGCCGCTACATCCTGCATCCGGCGGTGTTCGAGGTTCTGGACAAGAAGGAAAAGGGTGCCGGCGGCGAAATCCAGCTGACCGACGCCATCGCCCAGACCATCGGCATGGTTCCGTTCCACGGTTTGCGTTTCGAAGGTCACCGCTTCGATTGCGGCGACAAGGTGGGCTGGCTGGAAGCCAACGTCGCCTTCGCTCTCGAGCGCGAAGACATCGGTGGTCAGGTCCGCGACGCCCTCAAGCAGTTCAAGTTCTGATTTAAAAGGAAAGCCGCGCCATGCGCATTGCCATGATCGGCACCGGCTATGTTGGCCTGGTGTCGGGGACCTGCTTCTCGGAATTTGGTATCGAGGTCGTTTGCGTCGACAAGGACGCCCGCAAGATCGAGCTGCTGCATCAGAACGTGATGCCCATCTACGAGCCCGGTCTGGACGCCCTGGTGGCCGATAACGTCAAGGCGGGTCGGCTGTCCTTCACCACCGATCTGAAATCGGCGGTGAAGGATGCTGACGCGGTGTTCATCGCCGTCGGCACGCCGTCGCGCCGTGGCGACGGCCATGCCGACCTGTCCTACGTCTATGCGGCGGCCGAGGAAATCGCCGACGCCATGGATGGCTATACGGTGGTGGTGACCAAGTCGACGGTGCCGGTGGGCACCGGCGACGAGGTCGAATCCATCATCCGCAAGCGCCGCCCCGATGCCGATTTCGACGTGGTGTCGAACCCGGAATTCCTGCGCGAGGGTTCGGCCATCAACGATTTCATGCGGCCCGACCGCGTGGTGATCGGCACTGAATCCGAACGCGCCCGCGCGGTGATGAAGCAGCTCTATCGGGTGCTGTACCTGATCGAGACGCCCATCGTTTTCACCTCGCGCCGCACGTCCGAGCTGATCAAGTACGCCGGCAACACTTTCCTGGCGACCAAGATCACTTTCATCAACGAGATCGCCGATCTGTGCGAAAAGGTGGGCGCCAACGTCCACGACGTCGCCAAGGGCATCGGCCTGGACGGCCGTATCGGCAAGAAGTTCCTGCATGCCGGTCCCGGCTATGGCGGGTCGTGCTTCCCCAAGGACACGCTGGCCCTGGTCAAGACCGCGCGTGACTTCGACGCGCCGCTGAAGATCATCGAAACGGTGGTGGCGGTGAACGACGAACGCAAGCGCCGCATGGCCGACAAGGTGGTCGCCGCCTGCGGCGGTTCGGTGCAGGGCAAGACCGTCGCCGTGCTGGGCCTGACCTTCAAGCCCAACACCGACGACATGCGTGACAGCCCCAGCCTGGATATCGTGCCGGCCCTGGTCAGCGCCGGCGCCACCATCCGCGCCTTCGACCCCGAAGGCATGGAAGAGGCCAAGAAGCACCTTCCCGACATCACCTATTGCGACGAGGCCTACGCCACCCTGGCCGGCGCCGACTGTCTGGTGATCGTCACCGAATGGAACGAGTTCCGCGCGCTCGACATCGGTCGCATCAAGTCGCTGCTGACCCAGCCGGTGGTGGTGGACCTGCGCAACGTGTGGGACCCCAAGGAAATGCGCGACGCCGGCTTCACCTATGTGAGCATCGGCCGGCCG
Source organism: Magnetospirillum sp. (assembly GCA_035298685.1). Taxonomy (GTDB): domain Bacteria; phylum Pseudomonadota; class Alphaproteobacteria; order Rhodospirillales; family Magnetospirillaceae; genus Magnetospirillum. The sequence continues at coordinate 1,749 of DATGXU010000517.1, forward strand.
TAAATCCGGTCGCAGGCAAGAAAAACGGGCCTTCCGGCGTGCCGGAAGGCCCGTTGCTTTTTGCGTCACTTATTGGCGAACACCTTGGCGCCCAGGGTTTCCGCCGCGGCATAGGGATCGCCGGCGCCCATCATAAGGGCGGCGATGGCGACCGGCTGGGCCGGCTGCATCTGCAGGGTCAGCGACTTGGGGTTGGCCAGGAAGGCGCCGGCGCTGTTGACCACGTCCTTGACCAGCGGCACCTGTTCGCCCTCGGCGCCCTGGGTCAGCTCGGTCAGCAGCATTTCCTTCATCTGCGCTTCGCTCATGCCGGAATCGGCGGCCGCCGCCTTGAGCAGGCGATTGGCCAGCGAGGCATCCTCGTAGCGCAGTTCCAGGCGTTCCAACGTCGCCATCTGGGTGGCGGCCATGGCCTGCATGGGATCGTCGGAAGCCAGCGCCGGGATGCCGCCCAGGTCGGCCGACAGGGAAAGCTTGCCGACGCCGTCGCTGCTGACCGAGGCGTTCTTGATGCTGAGGCGCTGGGTCTCGACCGCGTGGGCGTAAGACAGGTCGAAATTCAGCAACAGCTTGTCATAGCCCAGCTTGGTCAGGCCTTCCCGCGACGATTCGTCGGGCAGGGTGTTGCGGTCCACCACCAGGCCATGCAGGCCCATGGTCAAGGAAATCGGCGCCTTGTTGCGCTGCACGAGATCGGCGATGAAGACTTCACCCAACTGGGCCTTCTCGCCGGCGGCATCCAGGGTGACGCCGGTCAGGGCGAAACGCTTGACGTTCACCGTCGGGATGGCGGCGGAATCGTTGAGGGCCCCCAGGGTCAGCGGGTTGCCGTCGCTGCTTTCCACCTGATCGACCGCCATTTCGTTGGCGTTCAGGACGAAGCGGCCGTCGGCGCCGTTCACCTCCACCGAGACGCCGCTGCCCAGCATCTGGCCGACGCTGGTCTTGCCCGCCTTGCTGATGGTCAGCTTGTCCAGGCGGGTGGTGACGGTGTCCTGCTGCTCGCTGATGGCCAGCTCGATGCCGCCGATGGTCAGCTTGTCGCCGAACAGCGAATAATCGACGGTCTTGTAACTGCCCTGGATGCCCTTGGGCAGGTTGGCGAACGCGGCCTGAACCTCGCTTTTCGCCCGCATTTGCGGATAGACCACCGCACCGGCGCCGGCGACGCCGACAATGGCCACGCCGGCAATGGCCCCCACAACAGCCTTGTTCATAATGACTCCCCCCTTGGGCTTCAACCAAAGATCGGCGAAGCTACGCCGGGCGGCCCATGGCCGCAACCCCTGCGGTGCGCATGGGACGCAGGCTCAGCCTTCGGCCATAACCTGTTTGACTGCGCCTGCCAGTTGCTTCAGCGAGAACGGCTTGGGCAGGAAGTGGATGCCGGCGTCGGGGTCGATGCCGTTGCGGGCGACGTCCTCGGAATAGCCGGAAATCAGGATCACCTTGATGGCCGGGCGTTCCATGCGCACCAGCCGCGCCAGGGTGACGCCGTCCATGCCGGGCATCACCACGTCGGACACCAGCACGTCGATGGCTTCGTCGCCGCGCAGCACGTCCAGCGCCTGTTCGCCCGAGCGGGCCTCGATCACCCGGTAGCCCTTGTTCTTCAGCGCGCGGGTGCCGAACATGCGCACCGCGTCCTCGTCCTCGACCAGCAGGATGGTGCCGGTGCCGGTCAGGTCGGCGGCGGCGCTTTCCGGCAGGGCGGCGGGACGGCGGGCTTCGGAATCCGGTTCGGCCTCGATGCGCGGCAGGTAGATCGAGAAGCTGGCGCCCTGGCCCAGCTCGCTTTCCACGAACACGAAGCCGTCGGTCTGGCGGACGATGCCGTAGACGGTGGACAGGCCCAGGCCGGTGCCGGCGCCCACTTCCTTGGTGGAAAAGAACGGTTCGAAGATGCGCGACAGGTTTTCCTTGGGAATGCCGGTGCCGGTGTCCGACACCTCGATCAGCACGTAATCGCCGGCCGGCATCAGTTCGGGGCCGCGCTGCACCGGCTGGTCCACGGTGACGGTGCCGGTGCGGATGGTCAGGGTGCCGCCGCCGGGCATGGCGTCGCGGGCGTTGACCGCCAGATTGATGATGACTTGGTCGAACTGCCCCGGGTCCACCCGCACCAGCCCCAACTGGCGGCCGTGCACCATCTTCAGCTCGATGGTCTCGCCCAGCAGACGGCGCAGCAGGTTGTTCAGCTCGGCCAGGGCGTCGGTGACGTTCAGCAGGCGCGGCTGCAACGCCTGCCGGCGCGAGAACGCCAGCAACTGGCGCACCAGGCTGGCGGCGCGGTTGGCGTTCTGCTTGATCTGCATGATGTCGGCGAAGCTGGGGTCGCCGGGGCCGTGGCGTTGCAGCAGCAGATCGCAAAAGCCGATCATGGCGGTCAGCAGATTGTTGAAATCGTGCGCCACGCCGCCGGCCAACTGGCCCATGGCCTGCATCTTCTGCGACTGGGCGAACTGGATTTCCAGGTTGCGCTGTTCGGTGGCGTCGATGAAATGGACGATCAGGCCGGAAATGTCGCCGTCTTCGTGGGTGGGGCTGACGAACAGCTGGGCGATCACCTCGCGCCGGCCCTTCAGCCGCACTTCCAGATGGGTGCCCGGCAGCGATCCCAGCAGCACCTTGGCCAACTGTTCCGAGGCCAGCGGGCGCTGGTCCTCGGCGATGTAGTCGGTCAGCTGGCGGCCGATCAGTCCGTCGTGGTCGATGCCCATCATGGCCTGGAAGGCCAGGTTGCAGGTGCCGACGGTGCCGTCCAGCTCGATCAGGGCGATGCCGACGGGGGCGTCGTCGAACAGCCAGCGGAACCGGCGTTCGGCCCCGCGCAGGGCACGTTCCCATTGATGTTCGGGCACCATGTCGCGCACCACCACCGAGCGGGTGCGGATTTCGCCGCCGTCGTCGAAGACCGAATGGGCCAGCAGCGCCTGGAACACCTCGCCGCCGCGTCCGACCAGCCGCAGCTCGCGGCGCTCGTCCTCGGGGTCGGGCACGCAGCCCAGCACGTCCATCAGGTTCTGGCCGATCAACTCGGCCGGGCTGCGGCCCAGCCATTCGGCCAGACGGTGGTTGACCGAGCGGATGATGCCGTCGGAATCGGCCGAATAGCACCCGACCGGCAGGAAATCGACGAAATCGGCCAGCCACTCGTTCTCGCGCCGCAGGGTTTCCTCGATGGCGCGACGCGCGGTGACGTCCTCGGCGAACCAGGCCAGGCTGTGCTTGCCGGCGGGCCTGACCTCCAGCGCCAGCCATTCGCGGCCGCCGCCATCGGCGGGCAG
>DATGXU010000518.1:0-2149 GCA_035298685.1 Magnetospirillum sp.
CCGAAAAAGAATGGACCATGCCCGCACGGGAATGGAACATGGCCAAGGCCCAGTGCGCCATCCAATTCGGCGAGCGTTTTACTCAGGCCATGATGCGATGATCAACCGCCCGCCCGTACACGGAATTCCTGACAGTCCCATAGTCGATGGCGCGGCGCAGCTCCATCTCACGCTTTGACAGCCGAGCCCCATGTGCTCCTGTCCCCTCACGTTCCAACTCCTCGCCATAAAGGCGCCCATCGCGAGCCACACCCCTCAACGCACATTCGACTTCTTCATGGCGATGCTCCTGAAGCCAGTGCGCGAAAGCCGGCTCATTCGCCTCTATGATGTCGAAGGGACTGAGAAATCTGGTGGGAACTGATGGCCTGCGCGCCACGGCAACCTCCATCTCGCAAATTGGCGACCCGACCTCGGATGATTGCTCTTTACTACCTTGCCGACCGTTTCCGAGAAAATCTCCATGAGCACCGGCAATGGTGGACATCGCACCCCTCCAGCGGGAGCGCCGGCCGCTTATTAAGCCGGAAAGCCTTCCCATGCAATTCGATGGCGTGCGCGCAGGTGTTCCGATCCTTTACCGCGGAGAACTCGGCCACATACCCAGGGAAGGTCGCATAGTGATCCGCTCGATCATCGTCGCGCAATCGGTACCAACAGGACATGGCATTGGCAACCAGGCGGTGCGCGGCTTCGACTTCTCCCAACTCATGGCCGGCTTCCGTCATGGCAGCGAGCCACAGGTCGCCGGTGCCCGTCGCCTTGCCGCGCACACGCCGAGCAATTTCGGCAATCCCATGATTCCAGGCGTCCTCGATTACACGTCCGATCCAAACGGCCGCGCCAGCCTCCACCACGCCGGTACGAGCGATGGCCCATTCGACGCATTCCACCACGCCGATGTCAGTCCCGAATTCTGTTTTCATGCGAGCTCCCCCCTCGACCTGCCGCGGCTACCCCACACGTCACGTCCCATGTTAACACCTGTTCGACACGGTTAACCCATTGGAGCATAAGGCCGGGTCCGGGAAAGTCCGGGCAGGGGTTCCGCAAAAATCTGGCAGGTGGCAGCCTCGGAGGGGGCCAACGCAAGATAACCGCTCTTCTCGTGCGTTCGAGCAGGGCCACGGACAAAGAAAACCCCGCCGACCTCGGGCGGGCGGGGTGTTGATCGCAGCCCCTATCAACGATCCGCGCGGGCGGCGCGACGGGACAGGGGGAGGCCGCAACGAGCCTGCATCAGGAGAGTGCTCACCCGGCGCCGGAATTCGGGGCCGGTACAGCCATCCACCGTCTTGATGGTCTCGCCTCGCCGCAGTTTATCCGCGACCAGTGCGTAGGTAATCTGCAGGACAGCCGCAGCGTCGGCGGGATCGATCGAGGCGATGGTGGCGCGAACAGAGGTCATGGCCGGGCCTCCAGCAGGGCAGGTCGGCCGATCATCGGCAGGACAGCTGCGGGCATGGGATCGACGAGCGGGACGAACACGCCCACGACCTTGCCCAGCACGTCCAGGCAGTCGCCGTAGATAGGGCCATCGCTGCAATACACCCGCTGCCCCGCCTTCAAGGCGCGCATGGCATCGTCGTAGCTGCTCGGGCGGTTCATCGGGGCCAGCATCCAACATGGCCGCTCCGGGGTGGGGCGACGCGAAGGCAAGACCTGCCACACGATAGGGCCGCTGGACTGGCGCACCAGATAGAGCTCGCCGGGTTCAATCTCCCGGCACGCAGGGTCAATCACCGCCCACTCGCCTGCACGCAGGTGGGGCGCGTGCATATCGTTTGGCATCGGGTGGGCGTAGCAACCGGTCGGCAGGTCGAAGAACACCAACATGGAGGTTGAAGCATGAGCAGTGACGGCGGGGGTGGGCATCGGCGGATGATCCTTACCAGCAGGGGTGGGAATAAGTGCCCAGGCGAGCCTTGCGGCTGGCGACGGCGGCGGCACGATAGGGGTTCTCGCTGGCCCAGGTCTTAGCCGGCTGGGCTGGGCGAACCGGGCGGCGAGCCTCTTCGGCCGCAGCAGCCTTGACCAGGGACCACACACGGCGCAGGGCAGCGGCAAAGGCGGCGCGCAGGGTGCGGTAGCCGGCGGCGGTGCCCTTGGCGGCCTTCCAGGCCATTTTGAAAATCTCGCTACGGCTGAT
>DATGXU010000519.1:0-3406 GCA_035298685.1 Magnetospirillum sp.
GTCATCGCCGAGTGGCTGGGCCGCAGCCGCGCGGTGCGCTGCACCGCCGATCAGGTGATGATCGTGTCGGGCTCGCAACAGGCGCTGGACCTGACGGCGCGGGTGTTGCTGGACCCCGGCGACGTGGCGTTGATCGAAGACCCCTGCTATCCCGGCCTGAAAGGCGTGCTGCGCGCCGCCGGGGCCGAAGTGGCGGCGGTGCCGGTGGACCGGCACGGCTTCGACGTCGCCGACGCCGAACGGCAATGGCCGCAGGCCCGGCTGGCCTGGGTGACGCCGTCGCACCAATACCCCACCGGCATCACCATGCCGCTGGCGCGGCGGCTGGCGGTGGCCGAATGGGCGCGGCGGCGCCAAGGCTGGATCATCGAAGACGATTACGACGCCGATTTCCGCCATTCCGGCCCGCCGCTGGCATCGCTGCAGGGGCTCGACGGCGATCAGCGCACCATCCACCTGGGCACCTTCTCGAAAAGCATGTTCCCCGGCCTGCGGCTGGGCTGGCTGGTGCTGCCCAGCGATCTGGTCGCCCCGTTTCAGGCGGCCCGCCGTCTGGCCGACATGGCGCCGCCATCGCTGACCCAGGCGGCCATGGCCGATTTCATGGCCGAAGGACTGTTCGCCCGCCATCTGCGCCGCATGCGCGCCGTCTATGCTGCCCGCAACACCGCCTTCGCCGCCCTGTGCCGGCACCACCTTGCCCCGTTCGGGCACATCCAGGCGGGCGAAGCCGGGATGCACGCAGTGCTGTGGCTGCATGAAGGAATGGACGACCGGGCCGCCGCCACCCGCGCCCAAGCCGCCGGCTTCCAATGCCCGGCCTTGTCCGATTACCGCGTCCACCCCGGCCCGCCGGGGCTGGTGCTGGGGTGGGGGAACGTGCCCGATGATCGCCTGGAAACGGTGATCATCCGGCTGGCGCGGGCGCTGGGCAGATGACAGCCGACCTGTCGCCTCTGTTCACCACCGACCCGTTCCGCTGACAACGAAAAGGCCGCCCCCGAACAGGAGGCGGCCTTTCATGCTCTGCCTTAACCGCTCAGGCAGCGGTGGCGATGCCCTTTTCGGCGAACAGCGCCTTCAGTTCGCCGTTGGCGGCCATCTCGCGCACGATGTCGCAGCCGCCGACGAACTCGCCCTTCACATAAAGCTGCGGCAGGGTCGGCCAGTTGGTGAACTGCTTGATGCCCTCGCGCAGGCTGGGATCGACCAGGATGTCGATGCCCTTGAACTTGACGCCAAGTTCGGTCAGCACCTGCACCACGGCGGCGGAAAAGCCGCATTGCGGGAACATGGGGGTGCCCTTCATGTAGAGAACGATGTCGTTCTCGGTAATATCCTGCTTGATGCGCTCGAAGACGGGGTTGCTCATGGGTCGGCCTTCAGAAAGAGAGGTTCGTTTAGAATGACTTTAATCTAAGCCGCGCGTGGGCGCGGTGCAACATCGCTTGCACCAGGCCACATATGCGCGACCTTGAGCAAGGTCAATCCTTGGCCCAATCGGGCGCGTTTTCCGGCGTCGCCGTCTGCAGCGCCAGCGCGTGCAACTCGCCGCCCATCTTGCCCTGCAGGGCGCCATAGACCATCTGATGCTGCTGCACCCGGCTCTTGCCCGAGAACGCCTGGGACACCACGAGGGCGGAATAGTGGTCACCGTCGCCGCGCAAATCCTCGATCAGCACCTTGGCGTCGGGAAATGCCTGCTTGATCATGCGTTCGATGTCACCGGCTTCCATGGGCATCTCAGATTCTCCTAGTCACTGCAAGGGTGGCGGCACGGCATTGTGCCCGCTTCCGCCGTTCGCCGTCATGGAAAAATGCATTTTTCGTCTCATCTACCTTAACACCTCCGCGAACATCAAATGTCTCGCTAAGTTAGATAATTTCAACGCAGCCACCATCTTGAGTTACTTTTATCCGTCACATCCCGTATGATGGCGATGCATCCAACACCGTTGCCGCAGCACGCAGTCTTGAGGATTCGGGAGCTTCCATGAACCACAATCCAGGCAGGCCCATGGCGAAGGCGGACCGGATCGACCTGCAGTCGATCATGGAAACCGCGTTCTGGCAGAAGCTTCAGGACGCCTTTTCCAAGGCCACCGGCATGGCCGCCCTGACCGTGGATAACGAAAAGCCCGTCACCGACGGCAGCAACTTCACAAAATTCTGCATGGAACTGACCCGCCAAAGCCCCGAGGGCGCCCGCCGCTGCAACGAGTGCGACCTGAAGGGCGGGAAGCGATCCCGTGAAACCGGGCGCCCGGCGGTCTACGAGTGTCATGCCGGGCTGGTGGACATGGCGGCGCCGATCATCATCGACAACCAGCAGGTCGGCTCGGTGCTGGCCGGCCAAGTGCTGACGCACGAGCCTGACGAACGCAAATTCCGGGATTACGCCCGTGAACTGAGCATCGACCCCGATGCCTACGTCACCGCCATGAAGCAGGTTCCCCGCGCCCACCGCGAGCAGATCGATGCAGCCTCGGAGCTGCTCTACATGATCGCCATCAAGATCGGCGACGTCTGGCACCAGAAAAGCATTATCGAGAATATATCCGGCACGGTGATCAGCCACGTCGATCAGGTTCGCCAGGCCATCGACGTTCTGCGCACGGAAACCAGCGACGCGCTGCAAAAGCAGAACCAACTGGACAGCGGCATCGAGGATATCCGCAACACCCTAGAACGCATCAACAGCGTGCTGGATTCCATCCGCACCATATCCAAGCGCACGCAGCTGTTGGGCCTGAACGCCTCGATCGAGGCGGCCCGCGCCGGGCATTTGGGTCGCGGCTTTGCCGTCGTCGCACAGGAAGTGCGCCAGCTTTCCACCCACTCCTGCAAGACGGTGGACGAGATCGAAACCTTCACCGCCAACATCAAGGACAATATTCGGGCGATCGTCGATGCGGTCGCCACCTCGGCCGAAGCTCTCGACAGGCAGATCAATCAGGTGGAAAGCCTGCACGGCGTTTGCACCGCCATCGCCGAGGATTCCGCCGAGATTTGTCGTCTGGCCAGCCGGGATGCGCATTGACGTCGCGCCGAGGGGCGGCGATCAGCGCGAACGTGGCCAGGCATACAGCGCCACCCCGGCCCAGATGGCGGCGAAGGTGACGGCGTGGGCGGCGGTGAAGCTTTCGCCCAGGGCGAACACCGCCACCAGCATCTGCACGGTGGGATTGATGTACATCATCAGTCCGATGGTGGACAATTGCAGCCGGCGGGCGCCATAGGCGAACAGAGCCAGCGGCACCGCCGTCACCGGCCCGGCCAGCGCCAACAGGGCGATGGTGCCCCAATCGGCTTGCAAGGCGGCGCCGCCGCTTTGCACCACCAGATAGACCGCCGCCACCGGCGCCAGCCATGCGGTTTCCACCAGCAGCCCGGCCAGGGCGGGCAC
>DATGXU010000520.1:0-2804 GCA_035298685.1 Magnetospirillum sp.
ATGCCCGAGGCGCTGCTGCTGAGCGGCCCGTTGGACGTGGCGGCGCTGCAGCGCGCGCTGGCGCGCATGGTCGAGCGCCACGAATCCTTGCGCACCCGCTTCGTCGCCGAGGACGGCCAGCCCATGCAGGAGATCCTGCCGGCGGTGGCCGTCGAGCTGCCGGTGGACGACCTCTCCGCCCTGCCTTCCGAGGCCCGCGACGCCGCGGTGGCCGAGGCGCTGGCCGCCGAATGGCGCACGCCGTTCGACCTGGCGCGCGGCCCGCTGCTGCGGGCGCGGCTGCTGCGGCTGGAGGCCGAGCATCATGTATTGCTGCGCACCTGCCACCACATCGTCTCGGACGGCTGGTCGTCGGGCGTCCTGAACCGCGAGATCGCCGCGCTGTATCGCGCCTTCAGCAAGGGCGAGGCCGCGCACCTGCCGCCGCTGCCGCTGCAATACCCCGATTACGCGTTGTGGCAGAACCGCCTGGAGCGCGATGGCGCGTTCGAGCCGCACATGGCCTATTGGCGCGAGCGGCTGCACGACGCCCCCCAGTTCCTGACGCTGCCCACCGACCGGCCGCGCCCGGCGCAGCCCGATTTCGCCGCCGGGCATCTGCGCCTGACGCTTGACCGTGACCGGCTGGACCGGCTGGCGGCAATGGCGCGCCAGCGTGGCGGCACCGTGTTCATGGCGCTGCTGGCCGGCCTGGGGATCGTGCTGGCCCGCCATTCCGGCCAGGACGATCTGGTGATCGGTTCGCCCACCGCCGGACGGCCGGATGCGGCGCTTGAGCCGCTGGTGGGCTTTTTCGTCAACTCGCTGTGCCTGCGCCTGCGGCCCCGCCCCGGCCAGAGCTTCGCCCAGATGCTGGATCAGGCCCGCCAGGCCGCCCTTGACGCCCAGGCCCATCAGGTGGTGCCGTTCGAACGGCTGGTCGAGGAACTGGCCCCCAGCCGCGACCTGTCGCGCACGCCGCTGTTCCAGGTTTCCCTGGCGCTGCAGAACACCCCGCGCGGCGAGCGGGCGCTGGAGGGGCTGGACATCACCCCGGTGGCCGACGGCGAGCCCATGGCCCGCTACGACATCTCGGTCCATGCCGTCGAGCACGACCATGGGCTGGAAATTTTCTGGCTCTACAATCGCGGCCTGTTCGACCACGGCCGCATGCAGGCCATGGCCGACCAGTTCCTGGCGGTGCTGGACCACATGGCCCGCACCCCCGACGGCGTGCCCGACCAGCTGGGGCTGTTCGGCGGCGACGAACTGGCCCTGGCCGAACGCTTCGTCCGGCAGCCGGCCGAGGACACCACCGCCATCGACCTGTTCCGTGTCGCCGCCCTGCAATCGCCGGGCGCTTCGGCCATCGTCGGCGGCGACGGTCGGGAATGGAACTATGGCCAGTTGGACGCCCTGACCGACCGCATGGCCCATGGTCTGGCGGCGCGGGGGGCGGCCCCGGAAACCCGCGTGGCGCTGTGCCTGTCGCAGCCCGCCGACATGGTGGTCGGCATGATCGCGGTGCTGAAGACCGGCGCCGCCTTCACGGTGATCTCGCCCGACGATCCGCCCGAGACCGTGGCCCGGCTGCTGCGCCAATGCGCCCCGGTGGCGGTGATCGCCGACGGCCCGTTGCCGTCGGAATTCCCCCGCGTCTCGCCCGCCGAGCTGACCGAAGCGGCCAGCGACGCGCCGTTCCGCCCGGCGGTGCCGGTGCTGGCCGACTACCCGGCTTACGTGGTCTTCACCTCGGGCTCGACCGGCGCCCGCAAGGGCGTGGTGGTGTCGCACCGCGCGCTGGTGAACTATCTGCGCTGGTTCGCCACCCTGGACGGCGTCGGCCCCGGCAGCCGTTCGGCGCTGGTGACCTCGCCGGCTTACGATCTCGGTTATACCTGCATCTTCGGCGCGCTGATGCTGGGCGGTTCGGTGCTGCTGCCCGACGAGGAACAGCGCCGGTCGTCGCGTACCCTGTGGCAGATGCTGGCGCGCTTCGGGGTCAGCTGGCTCAAGTCCACGCCGTCGTGGCTGTCCATGATGATGGCCGATCCCGACGTGGACCAACTGGCGGGCGCGGTGCGGCTGCGCATGGCCATGTTCGGCGGCGAGCCGCAATCCTTTGCCGACGTCCGCCGCCTGCGCGCACTGATGCCCACGGTGACGGTGCTCAGCAGCTACGGCCCCACCGAGACCACCATCAGCAGCCATTCCAGCCCGCTTGATCCGCTGGCCGAGGCCGGCGCGCCCCAGGTGCTGGGCCAGGCCATCCACAATGTGCGCGCCCTTGTCCTCGACGCCGCCCTACGCCCGGTTCCGGTGGGCTGCGTGGGCGAGCTGTGGATCGCCGGGCCTGGGGTGGCGCGCGGTTATCTGGGGGCGGCGGGGCTGACGGCGCAGCGTTTCGTCGCCTGCCCGTTCGGCGCGGCGGGCGAGCGCATGTACCGTACCGGCGATCTGGTGCGCCGGCGCGACGACGGCGCGCTGGATTTCCTGGGGCGCGGCGACAGCCAGCTCAAACTCAACGGTTTCCGGGTCGAGCCGGGCGAGGTGGAAGCGGCGTTGCAGCGCCGGCCCGAGGTGGCCCGCGCCGTCGCCGCCGGCATCGAATTGGCCGGCGCGTTGCGGCTGGTGGCCTGGGTGGTGGCGCGCGACGGCGCCGCCGACCGTGCCGCCCTGGCCCGCCATCTGCGCGCCGAACTGGCCGCCGAGCTGCCCGCCGCCTTGGTGCCGGCGGCGATCGAGATCGTGGCGGCGCTGCCGCTGACCGCCAACGGCAAGGTGGACACGGCGCGGCTGCCGGCACCGCTGCTGGCCGGCGGCGG
>DATGXU010000521.1:0-2796 GCA_035298685.1 Magnetospirillum sp.
CCTGGGCAGCGCGGGCAGGGTCAGCTCCGTGCCGGGCCAGCGCTGCACGAAAAGGTAGAAGCGCTCATCCCGCTGCGTCATGCCGTAGACGCCGTCCACGGGTTGCAGCGGCCCGGGGCGGGTGTCATAGACGGCCCGGCCGTAGCGCTGCAGCCATTGGCCGACCTCGCGAAGGACAGCGCTCTGCTTCGGCGGCACGACGCCGTCGGCATCGGGGCCGAGGTTGACGAGCAGGTTGCCGTTGCGAACCACGGCATCGACGAGCTTGGTGACGACGTCGGAGAACGGCTTGACCTGGCCTTCCGGCACATAGCCCCAGGCACCGTTCAGCGAGAAAGTCTTCTCCCAGGGGCGCTTGCGGATCGGCCCGGTGATGGGGGCATCGCCCTCCTCGGTGTCGAAGTCCCCCTGCCAGCCCGAGCGTGGGTTGATGACGACCTTGGGCTGCAGTTCGCGCACCATGCGGTTGAGCCTGTCGGGTTCCCAGAACCAGGCGGCGTCAGCATCGCTGCCCTGGTGTGCCAGCCAGCCGCCGTCGTACCAGAGGACGTCGATGCGCCCGTACTGGCTCATGAGCTCACGCACCTGGCCATAGGTCTGCTGCTTGAAGGCGCGCGCGTTCTCCGGCATTTCCTTCGGGTGGAAGTAGGCCGGGAAGCGCCAGTCCAGCGGCGAGTAGTACAGGCCCACGCGCATGCCATGGCGGCGCACCGCCTGCACCCAGGGCGCGACAAGGTCGCGCTTCGCCGCCGAATGGGGCGCGTCGAAGGACCCGTAGCTGGCCTTGCTCGCGAACAGCGAGAAGCCGTCGTGGTGGCGCGCCGTCAGCACCATGTAGCGCGCGCCGCCGTCGGCAGCGAGCCGGGCCCAGGCGTCGGGGTCGTAGTGCCGGGGGTTGAAGCGCTTGGCGAGCTTGGCGTACTCGGCCGCCGGCACCTTGTCGTTGAACATATGCCATTCGCCCCTCGCGGGGATGGCATACAGGCCCCAGTGCACGAAGACGCCGAACTTGGCGTCCCGCCACCAGGCCATGTCCTCGGCCGGCAGGAGCAGGTCCGGGGCCAGCGTCGGGTCGGAATTGAAGCCCTTGAGCGCGGAGCGCTGCTCGTCGCTGGGTTCGGCGGCCGAGGCACTTCCGCCCAGAAGGCAGCCAGCCAACGCCATGGCGGGGAGCAGCCAGGCGAGCCCGGATTTTTCCGGGGTCCGGCCGGCCGGCGTGGTGGTGGTCGCTGCAGGGTGGTTCTTGCCGGTGCAGGTCCGGCTGCTTGCTGCCGGGCGCGTCATGGAGCCACCTCGGCAAGGGCGGGGAGCGCGGGCACGGCCCGCAGCTTGAGGGTCGCTTCGGCGGCCGTCAGGCCGGCGGACGTGGCGCGCAGCACGAGTTCGCCCGTGCCGGCGCGGCGGCTTTGGAGGATGACCTGGGCCAGGCCGTTGAAGAGCTTCACGGTGTTTCCTTTCTCTGCATCGTGATTGTTGGGATCGCCGTTGCCTACGCCGATGGTGGCGCCGGGGCCGCGGAGATCGAACTCGACGGGGAGCCCGGCCGTCGGTACCGGCCGGCCCTGCGCGTCGATGGCTTCCACCGTCACGGGGACGGCATCGCGGCCGTCGCCGGCCAGCGCCTCGCGGTCGGGCGTCAGGCGCAGCGCCACGGGCGCGCCGGTGGTCTCGACGGCGAAGCGCGCCACTTCGCGGCCCGCCTTCTTCGCCACCGCTTCGAGCCGGCCCGGCGCATAGGGCACCTGCCACTCGACCATCAGGAAGGGGTGGACCGGCTTTTCCTCGATGAGCTGGCCGTTGAGCGACAGCGCCACCGTGTCGGCGTTGGTCGCCGCCAGCACCTTGATGTTCTGGCCCTCCTTGCCGGCCCAGTTCCAGTGCGGCACCAGGGTCAGCACAGGCCTGTCCTTCACGAACATCGCCTGGCGGACGTAGAACTCGGTCTTGGGGAAGCCGCAGAGGTCCAGCGCGCCGAAGTGCGAGCTGGCCGAGGGCCAGTCGTAGGGCGTGGGCTCGCCGCGGTAGGCGAAGCCGGTCCAGGAGAAGCCGCCGGCGAAGGAGGTCTGCTTCATGATGGCCTCCCACGAACTGCGGGCGCTGCTGGTAGCGGCCCAGCCGGGAAAGACCTCGTCATAGGACGCCACCACCTGCTTCCAGTCGGTGGTGTAAACGCCGCGCGTCATGACCTGCGAGGTGTCCTCGCTGCTGACGATGGGCTTGTCCGGATAGGCGGCGCGGACCTTGTCGTAGAGCTCGCTCTCGTAGTTGATGCCCACCACGTCGAGCACCTGGGCGGCGTTCTTCGGATTGGCCTTGCCGTCGGACCCCAGGTGGCCCTTGTTCTGCGCGCCGGTCGTAGGGCGCGTGGTGTCGAGCTGCTTGACCACGGCGTTCATCACGCGGGCCATCTCCATGCCTTCCTCGCTGCCCTGCAGCCCTTCCTCGTTGAACAGGCTCCACAGGATGACGCTGGGGTGGTTGCGGTCGCGGCGTACCAGCCAGCGCAGCTGTTGCAGGTATTCGGTCGACGCGTTGAAGTGGCGGGTCTCGTCCATCACCAGCATGCCGAGGCGATCGGCGGCGTCGAGCAGTTCCCTGGCCGGCGGGTTGTGGGCGGAGCGGAAGGCGTTGGAGCCCATCTCCTTGAGCTTGCGCAGGCGGAACTCCCACAGCGAGTCCGGCACGGCGACGCCGACGCCCGCATGGTCCTGGTGGTTGGCGGTGCCCATCAGCTTGAGCGGCTTGTCGTTCAGGAAGAAGCCCCGCCTCGCGTCGAAGCGGATGGTGCGGAAGCCC
>DATGXU010000522.1:0-12662 GCA_035298685.1 Magnetospirillum sp.
ATACCGTCCGGTCTCAAGCGCGGCACGGCGAAGGGGGCCTGATCTCAAGCACGCACTCCAACGAGAAAGGGCGGAACAAGCTCACCCCTCGCCAGCCTCGCGTAGCTTACTGCCGACGCTGGTCAAGACATACAAGGGCGCATCTATTAAGTCAAATGCTGGCGGGTGATGTAATCCTCTGCCTGCATTTCCATCAGGCGCGAGACGGTGCGCTGGAACTCGAAAGCGCCGATGCCGGTGGGGTACAGCGTCTCGGGCGGCGCGGCGGCCGAGCAGATCAGCGTCACCTTGTGTTCGTACAAAGCGTCGACCAGGGTGACGAACCGCCGGGCCTGATCCTTGTTGTCGGGCGACAGCATGGGAATGCCCGACAGCACCAGCGTGTGATACAGCGTCGCCAGTTCCAGATAGTCGCTGGCGCCCAGCGCGGTGGCGCACAGCTGTTCGAAGGTGAAGCGGGCCACGCCGGCGGCGGCCACCGGCACCACCAGCTTGCGGCCGTGCACGGTCAGTTCGTCGGGGCGCGGCACCGCGCCTTCGGTCAGGCGGGCGAAGGCGGCGTCCAACTGCGCCTCGGCCTGGGCGCCCAGCGGCGCGTGATAGACCTGCAGCCCCTTTTTGCGGCCCAGGCGGTAATCGCGCTCGCTGTCTAGCTGCAGCAGATCCATGCGCTTTTCGAGCAGGTCGATGAAGGGCAGGAAGCGTTCGCGCTGCAAACCGTCCTTGTAGAGTTCCTTGGGGGCGCGGTTCGAGGTGATCACCACCACCACGCCTTCTTCCAGCAGGCCCTTGAACAGGCGGCCGACGATCATGGCGTCGGCGATGTCGGTGATCTGCAACTCGTCCAGGCACAGCAGCCAGGCATTGGCGGCCAGATCGCTGACCAGGGTGGGAATGGGGTCGTCGCCCTTGGCGCCGGCCTTGCGCCAGGCGTGGATGGCGGCGTGGATGTCGCGCATGAATTCGTGGAAGTGGATGCGCCGCTTGCCGGCCACGGCGGTGTTCTCGAAGAACAAATCCATCAGCATGGACTTGCCGCGCCCGACCTCGCCAAAGATGTACAGGCCCTGCTTGGGTTCGCAATCGACGCAATCGCCGGGACGCCATTGCAGGGTGGGGCGCGCCGGCTTGGCGCCCAGGCCGAAACGCGCCAGCCAGCCGCCCTGGCCGGTGGAGGGTCGATAGCCGCGAATCGCCTTGGACAGGCTTTGCAGCTTTTCCACCGCCAGTTCCTGGGCCGGATCGGGGCGGATTTCGCCGCGCTTGAGACGTTCGCGATAGGTGAACAAGGGGCCTTCACTCATGATCGGCGCAGATTAAACCGTTTGTGCAGCACGGAAAAGCCTTCCCGCGATTGGTCCGTGGTCCCCAGGCGTTTCCATGTTTCGTCCTTGCTTTCAACCGCCGTTGGGTCTATGTCCCACGCCCAACCGCCCCCAACGCCCGGACCCGCCCATCATGATGAAGGTCATCCGCGCCAAGCTGCACGGCATCCGCGTCACCAGCGCCGACCTGAATTACCATGGTTCCATCACCCTGGACCCCGAGCAATGCGCTCTGGCCGGGATTTATCCCATGGAATTCGTCGAGATCTGGAACAAGAATTCCGGCGCCCGCATCTCGACCTACGTGATCTTCGGCAAGCCGGGTTCGCGCTGCTGCATCCTGAACGGCGCCGCCGCCCGCACCTGCCAGACCGGCGACGAGGTGATCATCGCCTCGGCCGACTATGTCAAGGGCCCGGAGGAGCTGTACACGCTGAAGCCGCGCATCCTGACCTTCCTGCCCGACAATCAGGTCGATCAGGTGCTGTATTACGACGTGTTCCAGTCCGAACAGCGCCCCTATGATTTCCGCATCATGGATGCCGACAAGCACACCGTGGAATCGTGCCACACCTGGCCGAACGTGGACATCGCCGGCGTGCGCGCCGACCTTAAGGCCAAGAACTGGAGCGACGCGGAAATCGACGCCTTCGTCGCCTCGCACTTCTCGCTGTAAGGGCGCCATGGCCCAAAAGACCGCCATCGTTTTGCTGTCGGGCGGGCTGGATTCCGCCACCACGCTGGCCATCGCCCAGGAAATGGGCTTTGCCTGCGCGGCGCTGTCGTTCCGCTATGGCCAGCGCCATCTGGCGGAACTGGACTGCGCCCGCAAGGTGGCGGCGCGCGCCGGGGTGATCCGGCACGAAATCTGCGACATCGACCTGCGCGCCTTCGGCGGTTCGGCGCTGACCGCCGACATCGCCGTGCCCAAGGACCGCGACGAGGCGGCCATGGGCGCGGAAATCCCGGTCACCTATGTGCCGGCGCGCAACACCATCATGCTGTCCTTCGCCCTGGCCTTCGCCGAGGTGATGGATTCCGCCGATATCTTCGTCGGCGTCAATGCGGTGGATTATTCCGGCTATCCCGATTGCCGGCCGGAATACATCCAGGCGTTCGAGCGCATGGCCAACCTGGCCACCAAGGCGGGGGTGGAAGGGCGCAAGCTGACCATCCACGCGCCGCTGATCACTCTCAGCAAGGCCGACATCATCCGCCAGGGCCTGCGCCTGGGGGTGGATTACGGCCTGACCTCGAGCTGCTACGACCCCGATCCCAAGGGCCATGCCTGCGGCCGCTGCGATGCCTGCCGCCTGCGCCTCAAGGGCTTCGGCGAAGCGGGCGCCGCCGACCCCGCACCCTACGCCGGGCCATAAACCAAGCGGCGATGAGAACGACTCGTCGCGGCTTGGACGGCCGCAAGTGCGGCCGCGCGGCTTATGCCGCGGGAGGCCTGGGTTTCGGAGAAACCCGCCCGCCGCCTGAGGGCCGGCGTTGATCGGTTCCGATCAACGCATCTTGGTATAAGTCACAATTCATCACCCTGCCGGGTTTGACATCACCCTGCCCCTTCGCCCATCCTGCCCCCTGTATTCCGGGATAGCGAACTCGAAGGGGGAGGAAGCGATGTCTTTGGCCGGTTTCGTGCGCGTGGCCGCCGTGGCGATGAGCGCCACCCTGGCCGCCTGCGGCGGCGGCTCGACCAGCGGCGGCGCCGGCCCCAACGCGGGATCGCCCCAAGCCGCTCAAGCCGCGCCCCGGCCCGGCGACGTGGTGACCGAGGAATTCACCCTGTCGGCCAAGGACGACGGCATTTCGCTGTACCTGCGCAACAAGCACACCGCCGATTATTATTCCGCCAAGCCGCAACAGACCGTGCTGTTCATCCACGGCGCCACCTTCCCCGGTTCGGCCACCTTCGACCTGCCGCTGGACGGCACTTCGTGGATGGATTGGATGGCCAAGCGCGGTTACGACGTCTATGCGCTGGACATCCGCGGCTACGGCAAGTCCACCCGCCCGCCCGCCATGGGCCAGCCCGCCGAGGCCAATCCGCCGGCGGTGGACGGCGCCACCGCGCTGCGCGACGTGTCCAAGGCGGTGGATTTCATCCTGTCACGCCGCAGCCTGGACCGGCTGGTGCTGGTGGGCTGGTCGTGGGGCGCCACCCTGGCGGGGTCCTATGCCGCCCAGACCTCGGCCCGCATCGAAAAGCTGGTGCTGTACGCGCCGCAATGGACCAGCGACAACAAGCCGACGGAAGCCGCGCCCAAGCTGGGGGCCTGGCGCGAGGTGCCGATCAATTCCATCCGCGAACGCTGGACCCGCGACGTCCCCAACAAGGAACGCGCCGAACTGATCCCCACCGCCGCCGCCGACGCCTTCCTGACCGCGTTGAAAGCCACCGACCCCGAGGGCGCCAAGCACACCCCCCCGGTACTGCGGGTGCCCACCGGCGCGGTGGCGGATTGGCTGGCGACCTGGGGCGCCGGCAAGCCCTATTGGCGGCCCGACCGCATTTCGGCCCCCACCCTGGTGATCCAGGGCGAATGGGACGTGGAAACCCCGCCCGACCAGGGCCTGTCGGTGTTCGCCGCCCTGACCGGCGCGCCCAACCGCCGCTATGTGCTGATCGGCGAGGCCACCCACACGCTGCTGTTCGAAAAGAACCGCCAGCAATTGTACCGCGCCGTGCAGGGCTTCCTCGAGGAGAAGTGAGCCGGTGCGGCAAGCCCACAGCGTCCTTAGCATCCGCACCCACGGCCAGGGGCTGACCGACATCACCCGGCAGGTGGCGGCGTTCGTCGCCGGCAGCGGCATCCGCGACGGCCTGCTGACCCTGTTCATCCAGCACACTTCGGCCAGCCTGACCGTGCAGGAAAACGCCGACCCCGACGTGCTGGCCGACCTCGACGACTTTTTCCGCCGGGTGGTGCGCGAAGACCCGTCGCTCTATCGCCACACCATGGAAGGCCCCGACGACATGCCCGCCCACATCCGGGCGGCGCTGACCAACGTGCAGGTTTCCGTGCCGGTCTTGACCGGTGTCATGGCGCTGGGCACCTGGCAGGGCGTCTATGTGTTCGAGCACCGTGCCCGGCCGCATGACCGCCGGGTGGTGCTGCACCTGATGGGTGCGTGAACGCCTGCGCGCCGAATGGGGCAAGCAATTCGAGGCCATGGCGGGACGCTGATCGGCCCTCTCCCTGCGCGCGGCTTTCATCGCCACGGCACACTCGCCATTTGCGATCAAGACATCCGGTGTTTTTGGGAGGACACCATGGACATCAAGACGACCGTCGTTTCGGCCGCCGCCATCGGGCTGTGCCTGGTCGCGGCCCCGGTTCGGGCTCAGCCGCAAGGCATTCTGACCTGTCAGATCACGCTCAGTCAGTTTGCCGAGGACGTTTACGCCTCGAAAGGGCGCCTGCCCGCCAACCAGCTTCATCAGGCCCGCCAGATCGTCGATGTGGGACGCAGCCAATGCCGATCGAGTCCGCAATTGGTGCTGAGCGACGTCCGCAGCGCCCGCACGGCCATGAAACTGGACACCGGGCGGCGCATGGGCACGCGCTTCAGCGATTTCTGGCCCGCCTCGTCCGAGGAACTGGCGGAATTGGGGCGGTAGGTCCACGCTGGGACCGGGCGGCACAGCCGTGCCGCCCACCGCCTTACCGCCCCAGCCTTACCGGAGGACACCATGCGAGCCGCCCCGATCGTGGCCCTGCTGGCCATGAGCCTTGCCGCCGCGCCGTCGCTGGCGCAAACGGTCGCCTGCGACGCCAAGGTGACGCGCATCGTCAGGAATTTGCGCAGCGAACCCATGACCGCCGATCAGGCCGACCGCGCCCGCGAGGCGCTGTATGCCGCCATCGAGAAATGCCGGCCGCTGCATTCCGGCAGCAGCGGCGCCCGCCGCGACCGCCTGAGCCAGGGCGAGCCGCCGCCCGACACCACCTTGGAGCGCCAGTCCTGGCGCGCCCAACAGAATGCCCTTGGTCCGGCCGAGCGCCGCGAGGGCGAGCGGCGGCTGGATGCCATCGACCGCAAGGCCCAGACCGATCCGCGCGCAGCCCGCGACATGCAACGCATCTGGGAGGCCGACCGCTCGCTGAACACCATCAACCGCCCCATCCCCGGCGGCCCGGCCAATCCGTCGCTGGTCGGCCCCGGCGACCGCAATTGAGGATGCCATGACCGCACGCATCGCCTTGGTTTTCCTGCTGACCACCGCCCCCGCCTTCGCCCAGACCGAGGGCGCGTGCCGGGGCGCCGGCCGCGAGACCGAACTGGAACTCAGCCTGCGCTCGGAACAATTGTCGCCGCAGGACCGCATTCAGGCCCAGCAACGCCTGACCCAGGCGGAAGGCCTGTGTTTCCGCGAGCCGCCGCGCGCCAGCCAGGATCTGGACCAACTGCGCCGCGACATCATCCAGCAGGCGACCCGCCCGCGTGAGCCGGGAACCGTGGGCGACAGCCTGAACCGCTATTGAGGCGGACGGCAGGAGCGGGCGGGATCGGCGCTGTCGCACAGCTCGATGCCGTTGACGTAATCGGTCCAGTCGCGCAGCTCGGCGGCGGTGATGGGGGTGACGGCGGGGTCAAAGGGCTCGCCGCGCCAGATGCGGGTGACCACATAGAACGCCTCGCGCCCCCGGATCACGTAATGCAGGGTGAAGGTGCCGCGCCCGTCACCCTTGTAGCGGCCACAGGCGACCGAACGGGTGCCGGCCTCGGCGCCGCCCACCTTGCCCAGGCTTGCCGGGCCGGCGGTGGCGCCGTCGCAGACCTCGGCGGTGCGCTGCACCACCTGTTCCAGAAAAGCCGGCACGGTCATGGGCACGCCGCGAAACGCCTGCACGGTGATGCGGCGGGTCCAGTTGTCGGCGCGTTCCTGCTGCGGGATCAGTTCGGTGGATTCGCCGGTGCGGTCGGCAACGTTGGCGACCACCTTCCAGCCCGACACTTGCGGCACCTGCAACCGCTCGGAGGCCTGCGCCGCCGCCGTCAGACCCAGGAACACCAGAACCGCCAGTCCCAAACCACGCATGCCGCCCTCCGTCACCGGACCGGCGCAGGGTAACGCGGCGGCGGGCTGGGTACAACCGCGCCACCGACGCTCGCTTGCGCTTGACCCAAGCGAGCAGGTGATAATATAAAACTGAACCGTTCAGTTCAGCCCCTGGGGGCCGCCGCCATGAAGAAACCCGTCCTGCTTGCCGCCGCCGTTCTTGCCCTGGCTGTCGCAGGCGCCGCCGGATATCTGTGGGCCACCGAATGGCGGCACTGGCAAATCACCGACGACGCCTATGTGGAAGGCGACATCACCAACATGGCGCCCAAGGTCAGCGGCCATGTGGTTCAGGTGGCAGTCGGCGACAATCAGGCGGTCAAGGCCGGCGACGTGCTGGTGCGCATCGACGACCGCGACTTCAAGGCCAAGGTGGCCGAGGCCCGCGCCCTGTTGGCGGCGCGCAAGGCGGCCCTGGCCCAGTTGGACGACCGGGTGGCGGTGCAGCAGGCCACCATGGTTCAGGCGGGCGCCGGCATCGCTTCGGCCCAGGCCGACCTCAAGCGCAGCCGCGCCGACCTGGAACGTACCCAGCGCCTGGTGCGCGAGGATTACGTCAGCCGCCAGCGTTTCGACAGCCAGACCGCCGAAGCGGCCAAGGCCGAGGCCGGCCTGCGCGGTTCCAGCGCCCAGGCGCTGGCCGCCAAGCGCCAGTTGGCGGTGCTGGAAGCCGAACGCGACATCACCAAGGCCCAGGTGGAACAGGCCGAGGCGCAACTGGCGCTGGCCGAGGCCGACCTTGACGCCACCATCATCCGCGCCCCCGTGGACGGCGTGGTCGGCAACCGGGTGGTGCGCGAGGGCATGTACGCCCGCACCGGCCAGCATCTGTTGAGCGTGGTGCCGCTGGCGACGGTGTGGGTGGACGCCAATTACAAGGAAACCCAGATCGGCCGCATGCATCCCGGCGCCCGCGCCGAGATCCAGGTGGACGCCTATCCCGGCGTCACCGTGATCGGCACCGTCACCGGCTTTTCGCCGGCTTCGGGCGCCAAGTTCAGCCTGTTGCCGCCCGAGAACGCCACCGGCAACTTCACCAAGGTTGTACAGCGCCTGCCGGTGCGCATTCAGCTTCCCGCCGACAATCCGCTGGCCGGCTTCCTGCGGCCCGGCCTGTCGGTGACCACCCGCATCGACACCCGCACCGGCAGCCCCAGCCGGCTGGCCCCCGTGCAATGAGCCATTTCGACCGCACCGCCATTCCCCCCGACCAGCGCGTGGTCAGCGCGCGGGATTGGATCGGCTTTTACGCCATGGTGGTGGGCATGTTCATGGCGATTCTGGACATCCAGATCGTCGCCAGTTCGCTGAGCCAGATCCAGGCCGGCATTTCCGCCTCGGCCGACGAGGTCAGCTGGGTGCAGACCGCCTATCTGATCGCCGAGGTGGTGATGATCCCGCTGTCGGGCTGGCTGGCGCGGGTGATCTCGACCCGGTGGCTGTTCTTCACCTCGTGCGTGACGTTCACCCTGGCCAGCGCGCTGTGCGCCTTTGCCTGGAACATCGAATCCATGATCGTGCTGCGCGCCATCCAGGGCTTCCTGGGCGGCGCCATGATCCCCACCGTGTTCGCCACCAGCTTCATCCTGTTCCCGCCGCGCATGCAGGCGGGGGTGTCGGTGCTGATCGGCCTGACCGCCACCATGGCCCCCACCCTGGGCCCCACCCTGGGCGGCTGGCTGACCGACGTGCTGAGCTGGCACTGGCTGTTCCTGATCAACGTGCTGCCCGGCCTGGCCGTCGCCGCCGTGGTGGCCCTCTTCGTCGATGTGGACAAGCCGCGCCTGCACCTGCTGAAGGGCTTCGACCTGGGCGGCGTAGTGCTGATCGCGCTGTTCCTGGGCTCGATGCAATACGTGCTGGAGGAAGGGGCGCGCAACGACTGGTTCGCCGACATGCACATCGTCGCCTTCACCGCGCTGATGGTCGCCGCCGGCATCGGCTTCGTCTGGCGCGAGCTGACCTTCGAGCACCCGGTGGTCGAGCTGCGCGCCTTTTCCGACCGCAACTTCCTGGTCGGTTGCGTCTTCAGCTTCATCATCGGCATCGGCCTGTACGGCTCGGTCTATGTGGTGCCGCTGTATCTGGGCCGCGTGCGCGGCTATTCCTCGTTGGATATCGGCCTGACCATGATGGTCACCGGCCTGTTCCAGTTCCTGTCGGCGCCGCTGGCCGGCAATCTGGCCCGCCACATGGATCTGCGCATCATGCTGGCCATCGGCCTGGGCCTGTTCGGCACCGGGCTGTGGCTGAACAGCCATCTGACCAGCGAATGGGGCTATTGGGAGCTGTTTTTGCCGCAGGCGGTGCGCGGCCTGTCGCTGATGTTCTGCATGGTGCCCATCAACGCCGTGGCGCTGGGCCATCTGCCGCCGCAGAAGGTCCAGAACGCCTCGGGGCTTTACAATTTGATGCGCAACACCGGCGGCGCCGTCGGGCTGGCGGCCATCACCACCGCCGTGGGCCACCGGTTGGACCTGCATCTGCTGCGGCTGGGCGAGCGGCTGACCGAGGGCAACCTGGAAGCGGTGACGCGCCTTGCCAACATGGCGGCGCGCTACACCGATCTCATCCCCGGCGATCCCGACCGCGCCGCCTTGCTGGCGCTGTACCGCATCACCAAGCAACAGGCGCTGACCATGGCCTATGGCGACGTGCTGCTGCTGATGTCGTCGGTGTTCGGCTTCGCGCTGCTGCTGATGCCGCTGGTCCACAAGGTCCGCCACCCGTCCAGCGGTGGCGGCCACTGAAATCCCCATCGCCCGCCGTTTCCCGCCGGACCATCCCCAATCCTCACCTCCGGCGTCATCCAGGGAAACGGCGGGCGAGCCTTGCCGCCCATGGCGGCGGCGGCTAAGGTCGCCGGAAGGTGCAATTCAGGCAGTACGTTCCCATGTGCGGTTTCGCCGGCTTTCTCGACATCGGTACCCCGACCCCCGACCGGGCGCGCGTCGCCCGGGCCATGGCCGACACCCTGATCCATCGCGGCCCCGACGATGCGGGCGTGTGGAGCGACGATGCCGCCGGGGTGGCGCTGGGCTTTCGCCGGCTTGCCATCCTGGATCTCAGCCCGCACGGGCACCAGCCCATGGAATCCCGTGACGGCCGCTGGGTGGTCACCTTCAACGGCGAGATCTACAACCACGGGCAATTGCGCGCCCGCCTGGAGCCCGCCACCTGGCGCGGCCATTCCGATACCGAGGTGCTGCTGGAGGCGGTGTCGCGCTGGGGCGTGGAAAAGGCACTGTCCAGCTTTGACGGCATGTTCGCCATCGCGCTGTGGGACCGCTTCGAACGCACCTTGTACCTGGCCCGCGACCGCATCGGCGAAAAGCCGCTGTATTGGGCCAAGTGCGGCGGCGCCTTCATGTTCGGATCCGAGCTGAAGGCGCTGAAGCGCCACCCCGCCTTCGACCGCGCTATCGACCGCGACGCCCTGGACGCCTATCTGCGGCTGGGCTGGGTGCCGGCGCCGCACACTATCTACTCCCAGGCGTCCAAGCTGCCGCCGGGCAGCATGATGATCGTCACCGCCGACAGCCAGCTGATCCGGCCCTATTGGTCGGCCACCGAGCGGGCCCAGGCGGTCGCCGGCAGCTTCACCGGCGGGCGCGACGCTGCCGCCGAGCGGCTGAACCAGCTGCTGCGGGCGTCGGTGTCGTTGCGCATGCAGGCGGACGTGCCGGTCGGCGTGTTCCTGTCGGGCGGCGTCGACAGCTCGCTGACCGCCGCCATCATGCAGGAACTGTCCAGCGGCCCCATCCACACCTTCACCGTCGGCTTCGAGCAAAAGGGCTATGACGAGAGTCCCTACGCCCGCGCGGTGGCGGACCATCTGGGCACCACCCACACCGAGCTGCGCGTGGGCGACGACGAGGCGCTGGCGCTGGTGCCGCGCCTGCCCGCCATCTGGGACGAACCCTTCGCCGATCCGGCGCAGCTGCCCACCTGCCTGCTGGCCGAGGTGACCCGGCGCCAGGTGACGGTGGCGCTGTCGGGCGACGGCGCCGACGAATTGTTCGGCGGCTACGGCATCTATCGCTCGATCCCCACCGACTGGCGGCGCCTGGGCGCCACCCCGGCCTGGACCCGCGCCCTGGCCAAGGGGCTGGCCGCATTGCCGTCGAGCCCGGTCAACGCCGTTGCCGGGCTGGCGGCGCTGGCAGGGCGCAAGCGCCGCTCCTATCCCGGCTATCGCCTGCGCAAGACGTTCGAGACGCAGGCCGCCGCCTCGATCCCCCAGTTGCTGGGGCTGCATTATTCGCGCTGGCGCGGCATGCCGTCGCTGGTGCCGGGCGCCCGCGCCGCCGACACCGTCTTCACCGACCCGGCCCGCCAGCCCCGATTGGCCGACCCGGCGCTGACGGTGATGGTGATGGACGCGCTGGGCTATCTGCCCGACGATCTGTGCGTCAAGACCGACCGCGCCACCATGGCCGCCTCGCTCGAGGCGCGGCTGCCCTTCCTGGACCATGCGGTGGTGGAATTCGCCTGGAGCCTGCCCACCGCCATGAAGATCGACGGCACCACCGGCAAGGCGGTGCTGCGCGACGTGCTGTACCACTATGTCCCGCGCCAGTTGGTGGACCGCCCCAAGATGGGCTTCGAGGTTCCCATCGGCCGCTGGCTCAACGGCCGCTTGCAGGGCTGGGCCGACGACCTGCTGTCCGAGGACCTGCTGCGCCGCCAGGGTTTGCTGAACGCGGGCCTGGTGGCGCGATGCTGGCGCGACCACCGTTCGGGCGCCAAGAACTGGCAAACGGAATTATGGCACGCGCTGATGTTCCAGGCGTGGCTGCAGGCCGAAAACGAAACCGGCTGATGCAACCTGCGGTCTTTCCGGCGCCGCATTTTTGCGCGGATGCGAATCACCCTTCGCAGGCGGCGGCAAGGCTGGTAGGTTACTTTCGTATGGCGTCAACCTCCGAGTCCGGTCCAGGTCCCCGCTTTCATGGATTCCTTGCAGCTTGCCGAATTGCTGTGTGCCCGCATCTGCCATGATCTGTCGGGTCCGGTAGGTGCCGCCGCCGCTGGTGCCGAGCTGTTCGAGGACATGGACGGGGTTCCCGATCCCGAAACCCTGGGCCTGGTGGCCGGCGCCGCCGCCGGTGCCGCCCAGCGCCTGAAATTCTTCCGCGCCGCCCTGGGGCCGGCCGCGTCGGCGCCGCAAAGCACCGTGGCCTTGCGGGAGCTGATCGAGGCCTATCTGGGCACCCAGGTGTCGGCCGCCTCGCCCGGCATCGCGCTGTCGTGGCCCGCCGCGCCGACGGCGTTGCCCGGCGCCGGCGCCCGCCTGCTGCTGAATTTGGTCCTGCTGGCCAAGGACGCGCTGCCGCGCGGTGGCCGCATCCGCATCGACGCCGCCGACGGAAGGCCGCAGGTGATCGCCCATGGCGAACCCGCCAGCCTGAGCGACGAAGCGCGCCAGGTGCTGGTGGAGGGACTGCCGCCGTCGGGCCCACGCGGGGCCCAGGCCGAACTGGCGCGAATCCTGGCGGATCGCGACGGTGGAAAACTCAAGGTTTCCATCACGCCCGATGGGTTGGCGCTGTCTGTCGGCGCATCGGGGGTATGAGTGTCCCGTTCGGACGGTGAGGGTTCTTCTAATGCCCTCAAGTCCGTGTTATTAGTCGGTATTGCCGTCCGTGTACCCCAGGGGGCGCATCGGTTTTTCGGGGATACGACGGCAGTATTGGTGCGGAGCTGGAGTCGACCATGGATGATCTCCTCAGCGAGTTTTTGACCGAGACCTCGGAAAGCCTTTCCGTGCTCGACGTCGAGCTGGTGAAGCTGGAACAGAACCCTGAACCGGCGATTTTGCAAAACATCTTCCGCTTGGTCCACACCATCAAGGGCACCTGCGGCTTTCTTGGCTTGCCCCGCCTCGAGCATGTGGCGCACGCGTCCGAGAACGTGCTGGGCAAGTTCCGCGACGGCGAGCTTGAGGTCACCCCCGACGCGGTGACCCTGATCCTGCAGGCCATCGACCGCATCAAGCTGATCCTGGGCCACCTCGAGCAGAACGAATGCGAGCCGGAAGGCAGCGACGAAGATCTGATCGAAAAGCTCAACGCCATGGCCGAGGGCCGGTATCAGGCTGCCGCGCCCGCCGCCGAGGTCGAGGACCGGCCGTTCCCGGTCGCCGCCGACCTGCTGGCCGAGGTGGAAGCCGCCTACGCCGCCGGCAAGAAGGCCGCCTCGGAAACCGACATCCTGACGGAAATGGCCAAGGAACGCGCCAAGGAAGCCGCCGCGCAGACCGCTGC
>DATGXU010000523.1:0-2024 GCA_035298685.1 Magnetospirillum sp.
TGGTGGTCCGGAGGCTGCGCCTCCGGGCGGGTTCGGGCGGCAGCCCGACCACGAACGGGTTTGTCGCCCCGCCGTTGGCGGGGCTTGTGGTTATTTAAGGGCGTCGATCTGCTTTTGCACTTCGCTGCGGTCCTCGGAGCCTTCCGGCAGCAGCACCAGCAAGCGGGTCCACAGGTCGCGCGCCTTGGCGGGGTTGCCGCTTTGCGCCTCGGCCAGGCCCGAGAAATACAGGGCGTCGGGGTTCTTGGGATCGACGGCCACCACTTCGCGCATCAGGCGCACGAATTCCGGCGGCAGCATGCTGCCCTCGGGCAGGCCGGCCAGCAGCAGGGCGCCGTATTCCATGCGCACCTGGGTGTCGCCGGGCAGCTGCGCCACCGCCTTCTTATAGGCGGCCTGGGCCTTTTCGGTGTCGCCCATCACCCGCAGCGAGCGGCCCAGCATGGCCCAGCCCTTGCCGTCGTTGGGTTCCTTTTCCAGACGCGCGGACAGCTGCGCCACCATGGTCTTGATCATGGCGGCCTGATCCTGCACCTGCGCGATCTTGTCGGCGCGGGCGGAATAGGGCTGGTCGGGCAATTGCGGCTGGCCCAACAGGTTGTACATGCCGAAACCGATCGCGGGCACCACCACCATGATGGCCACGCCGGCGGCCAGGGCCGAGGCCCGCGACGGCGCCGTCGCCTTGCCCACCTCGCCCAGGGCCAGGATGCGGCGCTGGATTTCCGTGCGGGCGGCCTCGGCCTGATCGGCGCTCAGGGTGCCGCGCTCGACCTCGCGATCGACCTCGGCCAGCTGGTCCTTGTACACGGTCAGGTCATAGGCGGCGCGCGACAACGCCTTGGGCCGGGCGCGCAGCAGCGGCACCAGCAACAGGGCGACGGTCGCCGCGGTCAGAGCGGCGAAGGCGATCCAGATCATTTGTCTTCTTTCAACAGGGCGGCCAGGCGGCGCTTTTCCGCCTCGGTCAGCGGCGCCGGCTGGGCGGGCGCTCCGGTGGTGGTGCCACGGCGGCGATAGAACGCCCACACCGCCGCCAGACCCACCGCGAACAGGACAAACGGGCCGACCCACAACACCAGGGTGCTGGCCTTGAACGGCGGCTTCAGCAGCACGTAATCGCCATAGCGGTCGACCACGAACTTCTTCACCTGCTCGTCGCTTTCGCCGCCCTGGATGCGTTCGCGGACGATGATGCGCAGATCCTTGGCCAGATCGGCGTTGGAATCCTCGATGGATTCGCTTTGGCAGACCAGACAGCGCAGTTCCTTGCCCAGGTGCTCGGCGCGGGCTTCCAGCGCCGGGTCCTTCAGCATCTCGGACGGATCGGCGGCCCAGGCGGGCGCGCCCAAGGCAAGCGCCAACGCGGCGGCAAGACCAAGGCGCCTCATTTGTTCAGCTCCACGATGATGGGCAGCAGGGTGGTCTTCCACGCCTCGGGCGTGATCGGGCCGATATGCTTGTAGCGGATGACCCCGTTCTTATCGACGATGAAGGTCTCGGGAGCGCCGGTGACGCCGAAATCGATGGCGGCGCGGCCGGGCGCCGGGTCCGAGCCGACGCGGTCATAGGGATCGCCGTTCTTCTGCAGCCACTTGGCGCCCTCGGCCGGGTCGTCGCGCCAGTCGATGCCGTGAATGGGCACGATGCCCGCTTTCTTCAGCTGCACCAGGGTCGGGTGCTCCTGCACGCAGGCGATGCACCACGACCCATAGATGTTGACCAGCGACACCCGCCCCTTGAGGTCGGCGGTGGCGAGGCCGCTATCGGCCGGGCGGCCGGGCAGGGCGGGCAGAGCCATGTCGGGCACCGGGCGGTTGATCAGCATGGACGGCAGCAGGCGCGGGTCATGGCCCAGGCCCCACTTGAACACCGCCGCCAGCCCCAGGAAGGCCAGCAGCGGCAGCACGTACAACAGGCGGCGCATGGGGTCCCCCTTCCTAAGCCTTGGCCGCCTGGGCGGCGGCGCGGGCGCGGGTGGGCGCGCCGACGCGGTGGCGGCGGTCCGACAGCGAGGTCAGCCC
>DATGXU010000524.1:0-2993 GCA_035298685.1 Magnetospirillum sp.
ACATCGTACTGTCCCGCCTGCAACGCGGGTTGTTCGGCCAGCGGCGCCGCCGGGTCCAGCAGCACCACCGAGCGGTTGGGCCGCCCGGCCAGGCTGGCTTCGGCCACCTGCACGAAATCGGGGTCGAGGATGGCGACGGTATAGGAATTGCCATCGGCCGGCAGCAGGTTCAGCAGGCGCCGGGTCAGGCCGGTGGAACCACCGCCCACTTCCAGCACGCGCAGGCGGCGGTGGCTGGGCCAGGTGGCGACGAAGGCGGCGACCGCCTCGGCCACGGCGTCATGGGCGACGGCGCGGGCGGGCGAGGCATCCAGGAAGTGGTCGACGGTGGACGCCGCCGGCAGGGCGGCACCGGCGTCGGCGCCGCTCAGCAGATCGGCCAGACGCAGGCCGACGCGGCCCAGCATGGTCAGTTCGGACAGGCAATCGGGGCGCTTGGCCAGGGTCGCCCGCCACAGGGCGTCCGCCGTGGTGCCGGCGGGGGGCAGGGCGGCCAGGGTGCGCACCTGTTGGGCCAGGGCTTCGCGCCCCATCGCCACCGGGTGCTTGCCCAGGGCGGCCAACGCCTCGGCGGCGAAGGCGGCGGCCACCGCGTTCAGCTCGGCCATGTCCGCATCCTGCTTGCCGACCGGGGCGGGCGGCGGCAGGGCGGCGGTGGCGGTGTGCGGGGTCAGCGGCACGACCTCGAAGCCGTAACGGGCGGGCGCCTGGGCGCCACCGCCCAATTCCATGCGCTGGAAGCGGCAGGCGCGGGCTTCCACCACCACCGCGCCATCGGCGTCGGTCAGCAGGAAATCGGCGACGATCGAGCGCAGGGAGACGCGCTTCAGTTCCACCCGGCAGGCCACCGCGCTGGCGGCGTCGCCGTGGATCAGCAGCCGGCCGAACTGGGAGGGCAGGAAGGCGTGCGGGCGGTCGCCCGACTGCATGCGGTCCTTCAGGATATTGAACAGCGCCTGCAGGCAGCCGTCGAACAGGGCCGGGTGCATCTCGAACTGTTCGGCATGCTCGATGCCGGCGGATTTCAGCCGCGCCAGGGCAACCGATCCGTCCACGGTGACGCCGCCCACCGTCTGGAAGACCGGGCCATAGACCAGCCCGATGCTTTCGGCGAAGGCGTAATGCTCGGCCGGGGCCACCTGCCGCGCATCCTTGCCGGCGACGAAGGCGGGGGCCTGGGGGGCGCTTTCATGGGCGGCCTTGACCAGGCGGCCGGTCACGTGCACCGACCACGGCTCGTCGCTCATGCGGGTGCGGCTGGCGATCTGGAAGGTGCCCGGCTCGGGCGTCCAGCTGAAGCGCACCACCTTGCAGCGGTCCAGCACCAGCGGGCGCCGGATTTCCATCTGCTCGATGTCGTGCAGATCGCCGTCGAACAGCGCGCGCGAGGCTTCCAGCGTCATCTCGATGAAGCCGGCGGCGGGGAACACCACGGCGCCGCCCACCTGATGGTCGGCCAGGAAGGGCAGGATGGTGGCGTCCAGAGTGGTTTCCCACATCGGCACGCCGGGCGCCGGGCGCCAGCCCAGCAAGGTGCCTTCCCAGCGCGAGAACATGGGGCCGCGCGCTTCGGGGGTGACGGGGAACCAGAAGCGTTCGCGCTGCCACGGATAGGTGGGCAGATCCACACAGGTGCCGGCCTGCGGGAAAATGGCGTTCCAGTTCAGCTTGGCGCCCAGGGTCCACGCTTGGTCCACCGCCGAGGCCAGGCGGTTGGCGCCGGCGTTCTGGCGGTTGACCAGCGGCACCAATTGGCCGTTCGAGCTGGTGCCGCGCAGGGTTTGGCGCACATAGGACTGGATGATGGGGTGCGGGCTGATTTCCAGCAGGATGTCGAAGCCGTCGGCGGCCAGCGCCTGCACAGCCTGGCGGAAGCGCACCGGCTGGCGCACGTTGTCCCACCAATAGGTGGCATCCAGCGCGGTGCCGTCGATGCGCGCGCCGGTGACCGTGGAATAGAACCGCGCCGTGCCGGCGGCCGGGGCAAGCTTGCCCAGCGATTTGATCAGGTCGTCGCGGAAAGGTTCCAGCACGCGGTTGTGGAAGGCGTAGTCCAGGTCCAGCATGCGGACGTCGATGTTCTCGCCCGCCAGCTTTTCCTTGAGCGCCAGCAGCGCCTGTTCCGAACCCGACAGGGTGACGGCGCCGGGGCTGTTGATGGCGGCAACCTCGACCGCGCCGTCAAGGGCGGCGATCTCGGCGGCGGCGCGTTCGGCGTCGATGGACACGGCGGCCATGCGGCCCATGCCGCGCGTCTTGCCCTGGGCGGCGCTGCGGCTCAGGATCACATGGACGGCGGTTTCCAGGTTCAGCGCGCCGGCGGCATAGGCGGCGGCGACCTCACCCACGCTGTGGCCGGTCACCGCTTCGGGCGAAAGGCCCCGCGCGGCAAGGCTGGCGGTGATGCCGGCCTGGACGGCGAACAGCAGCGGCTGCGAGAAGCGGGTATCGGCGATGCGGCTGGCTTCGGGCGCGGCATGAAGCTCGTCGATGACCGACCAGCCGGCCTGCGCCTTGACCAGGGCGTCGATGCGGCCGACCTCGGCGCGGAAGGCGGAATCCTCGGCCAGCAATTGCACGCCCATGCCCAGCCACTGGGCGCCGTTGCCGGAATAGACGAAGGCCACCTTGGGCGCGGGCGAGACGATGCGGCCCTTGGCTGCGGTGGCCGGCGGCTCGCCGTCGGCGGCGGCGCGCAATTGCGGCAGCAGCGCCTCGGTCGAGGTGGTGCGCAGCAGCAGGCGATGGTTGTGATGGGCGCGGCGCTGGGCCAGGGTCCAGGCGACGTCGTGGAAGGCCGGCGCCTCGTCACCCGCCAGCGCGTCGGCCAAGCGGGCCGCCGCCTGCT
Source organism: Magnetospirillum sp. (assembly GCA_035298685.1). Taxonomy (GTDB): domain Bacteria; phylum Pseudomonadota; class Alphaproteobacteria; order Rhodospirillales; family Magnetospirillaceae; genus Magnetospirillum. The sequence goes on from DATGXU010000524.1 coordinate 2,849, forward strand.
TCAGCGCCTCGGGCGAACGCGCCGACAGCACCACGGGGACCGGCTGTTCCGGTTCAGCCGCCGCAGCGGCGGCCGGCGCGGGCGCGCGGTATTCCTCGAGCAGGACATGGGCGTTGGCGCCGCCGAAGCCGAACGAGTTCACCCC
>DATGXU010000525.1:0-1598 GCA_035298685.1 Magnetospirillum sp.
GTCGACTTCCCCGACCCGGACGGCCCCAGAATGACGATGAACTCGCCCTTCCGGGCCTGGAAGTCGATGCCGCGCAGGGCATGCACTTCAAGCGCACCGTTACGGTAGACCTTGGTCAGGCCGCGGGCGCGGAAGACGATCTCGCTGGCGTCGGTCATGGGGGTCCTTTCGGGCCACCACCCTAGCGTCGCAGAGTTGGGGTCACCTTGATCCGCATCAATGGCGAAGACCGCGCCGTATCAGAAGGGCATGGTGGGCGGTGAGGGACTCTGACGTTGCCCCCTCCGCCTAATCCAGATTGAGGTAGACTCTGGCCCAACCGAGAGGACCAGAGATGAAGCGCAGCAGGTTCACCGAAGACCAGATCATCGGCATTCTGAAGGAGCATGAGGCCGGGGTTTCCGTCGTCGATTTGTGCCGCAAGCACGGCGTCAGCGATGCGACCGTCTACAAGTGGAAGGCCAAGTATGGTGGTATGGATGTCAGCGAGGCGAAGCGGCTGAAGGGGCTCGAGGACGAGAACGCCCGTCTCAAACGGTTGTTGGCCGATGCGATGCTCGACAATGCGGCGCTGAAGGATCTCCTGGGAAAAAAGTGGTGACGCCCGCCGCGAAGCGGCAAGCGGTCGCGCATCTGGTGGCGGGCCACGGGATGAGCGAACGGCGGGCGTGCCGGGTGATCGGCTGTTGCCGGATGACCATGCGCTATGAGGCGATCCGACAGGAGGATCCTGTGCTGCGCGAGCGGCTGAAGGAGCTGGCCCGTGTCCGTCGCCGGTTCGGCTACCGGCGGCTGCATGTGTTCCTGCGCCGCGAGGGGCATGAGGTGAACCACAAGCGCCTGTTCCGGATCTACCGCGAGGAGCGGCTGCACGTGCGCCGTCGCGGTGGACGCAAGCGGGCCATCGGCACGCGGGCCCCGATGGCGTTACCGCTGATGCCGAACCAGCGCTGGTCGCTCGACTTCGTATCGGACCAGCTGACCGATGGCCGCCGCTTCCGGATCATGACCGTGGTCGACGACTGCACGCGGGAATGCCTCGCCCTGATCGCCGACACGTCCCTGTCCGGCGCACGGGTGGCGCGGGAACTGGCAGCCCTGTTCGAGGCCCGCGGCAAGCCGATGACGGTCGTCAGCGATAACGGGACCGAGTTCACCTCGAACGCGATCCTGACCTTCGCCGACGACCGCAAGATCGAGTGGCACTACATCGCACCCGGCAAGCCGACCCAGAACGCCTTCATCGAGAGCTTCAACGGTCGCCTGCGCGACGAGCTTCTGAACGAAACGCTGTTTGCGTCCCTGAACCACGCCCGCGCCACGCTCGCGGCCTGGCGCACGGACTATAACACCGAACGCCCGCACTCACGCCTCGGCTGGCAGACGCCTGCCGAGTTCGCCCAGACCTTCACCCCGCAACGGGGCCTGACGCTGCGCAACCCGCAAAGCTCCGCGCCAGCCCCCGTTGCCCAACCAGCCCAAACAGGCAAAACTCAAACCCGGAGTCTCGCTCACGCTGGATAAAAGTCGGGGGCAACGTCACTGGTCCTCTCGGTTGGGCCAGAGTCTACCTCAATCTGGATTAGGCGGAGGGGGCA